>JAJXYG010000229.1 GCA_021780705.1 Bacteroidota bacterium | reverse complement strand
TATTCTGGACAGCGCAGGCATCCTCATGGAAGAGGATGATAAAAAGAAGAAAGTGGTGGTATCCCATACAGACTCTACCAATGATGACCTCAAAAACCTATCCTTAGCCGAATTAGAGCATTTGCTCAACGAAGTGCTGGAACAGGAAGATTATATCAAAGCAGCTTCTATCCGGGATGAGATCAAGGCCAGAAAAACAGGATAGTAAGTTATTAAACGGGTTTAGATTTTGAATAGGCCCCTACCCCATCACAAAAAATGCATGATAGTATTCCCCAATTGCAAAATTAACCTGGGTTTACACATCGTAGAAAAAAGGGCCGATGGGTACCACAACCTTGAAACGGTCTTTTATCCCATTCCCTGGTGTGATGCGCTGGAATGGATCCCTGCAAAAGAAGCCACTACTATTCACACCTCAGGGTATCCCTCGGGTCCTGATTCAGACAATCTGGTAATCAAGGCATATAAACTTCTGAAAAGGGACTATCCCTTCCTGAAGGAGTTGGAGATGTGGCTGCACAAGGCCATTCCCCCCGGCGCGGGCCTGGGCGGGGGTTCTTCTGACGGGGCGCATGCCTTGCAGATGCTGGCCGGTAGTTTCCACTTGAAATTGTCCGATGCCCAACTTAATGAATACGCGCTGCAACTGGGAAGCGATTGCCCTTTTTTCCTGAGAAACCGGCCCTGCATTGCTACAGGCAGGGGGGAGATTTTGGAAGAAATCCCGTTATCTCTTTCCGGGTACAAAATGGTGCTCGTGCACCCTGAAATTCACATAAGCACCCGGGAAGCATTTCTGGGGATACAACCCGCTTATCCATCAAGGCAGTTAGAGGAAGCCATTATGGCCCCCATCTCTGATTGGAAAGACTTGATTTTTAATGATTTTGAAAAATCCATTTTCCCCAAATACCCGTTGCTCTCACACCTTAAAGATACCTTGTACGAAAAGGGTGCGATCTATGCCTCCATGAGTGGAAGCGGAAGTACCCTATTTGGGATCTTCCCCGCAGCTAAAGCCTTTACCCCATTTGACAGCGACTTTACCTGGAAAGAGGTAATCATTCCTTAATTGTGCTAAAATTATTTTGCCCAGGTAACCGGTACGCAGTAAATTTGGGCATTCATGGTGAAACAACCTACGAACATACCGCAATTTCTATCGATGAATCTTGATTTCCTCGATCACAGGCCGTGACCATATGGCCCCATTTGCCCGAGCTTTCCCTTTTCTGATTTACTTTTTTTCATTTCATAAGTCATTTTTTTATGTCCCTAGAATCCGTCATTACAAAATCCGATTATTATATTGACCTGGAAACCCATTGTGGAGCCCATAATTATCACCCCCTTCCGGTAGTATTGCAAAAAGGGGAAGGAATATTTGTGTGGGACGTGGAAGGCAGGCGCTATTTCGATTTTCTGAGCGCTTATTCTGCAGTCAATCAGGGGCATTGCCATCCCAAGATCATTTCCACCCTGGTGGCGCAGGCGCAAAAGCTGACTCTCACCAGCCGGGCATTTTATAGTGCCGCACTGGCAGAATTCAGTGAATACATCACACGGTATTTTGGATATGACAAGGTGCTGCCCATGAATACCGGGGCAGAAGGAGTAGAAACTGCCCTCAAATTATGCCGGCACTGGGGCTACCGGGTGAAGAAAATCCCGGAAAACAAAGCCAAGATTATTGTCTGTGAGGGCAATTTCCATGGCAGAACCCTGGGAATCGTTTCCTTCAGCACCGACCCGGGCTCCAAAAAAGACTTTGGCCCCTTCCTTTCAGGTTTTGAAATTATCCCCTATAATGATTTGCCCGCTTTGAGCCGGGTGCTGCAGGATCCGGACATAGCTGGTTTCCTGGTGGAACCGATTCAGGGGGAAGCCGGTGTAGTGTTACCGGATGACGGATACCTGGCCAAGGCCAAACAATACTGCGAAGATGCCAATGTGCTCTTTATTGCCGATGAAATTCAGACCGGGTTATGCAGGACGGGCAAGCCCCTGGCTTGCGATCATGAAAAGGTAAGACCGGACATTCTCATATTGGGTAAAGCCCTCAGTGGAGGTACCCTCCCTATCAGTGCCGTACTGGCGGATGATTCCATCATGTTAACCCTCCAACCCGGGGAACATGGAAGTACCTATGGAGGGAATCCTCTGGCAAGCAAGATAGCCATTACCTCCCTGGAGGTACTTCAGCAGGAGAAGATGGCAGAAAATGCCGAAGCTATGGGGGGATATTTCAGGGAAGGACTTGCACGGTTAAATTCTCCCCACATCCTGGAAATCAGGGGAAAGGGACTCCTGAATGCCATCGTCATCGGGCATCATGACCCGCAAGCCGCCTGGAACCTCTGTATGGAAATGAAGAAAAATGGCCTTTTGGCGAAGCCCACCCATGGAGATAAGATCCGCTTTGCTCCTCCATTGATTATTAACCAGGAAGCCTTGAGTGAGAGCCTGCAAATAATTGAAAAAAGTCTGAAGGTCCTGGATTAACTATTCTATGTCCCTTGCGCTGAACACCAGGGGCAGCAGGTCAGCGGCATTGTCAATTACAAGGACGGGCCCCTGCATACCACTGAGAATGATCCGGATGGGCGTTCCCGTTCTTTCCTGAAATTCCACCAGGGATTGCCTGCAGATCCCGCAAGGACTTACGGGTTTGTCGCTTTTTCCATTTAAGTTATGGTAGGAAATGGCCAGGGTCTTGATCGCAATTCCCGGAAACAGGGAAGCTGCAGTGGAAAGCAGGGTTCGTTCAGCGCAAATTCCAGCCGGGAAAGAAGCATTCTCCTGGTTGGTTCCGGTGATCATTTCCCCATTGTCGAGCTGCGCACAGGCCCCCACCCTGAAATGGGAATAAGGGGCATAGGCAAATTGGGTGACCCTTCTGGCTTCTTCAAGCAGCAGCGCATCCCCCTCTTTCAGTTCTTGTTCGGATCCCAGATGCAGGTAACTGAACTTTACTTCCCTTTTTTTCATCGGTCAATTTTTTACGAACTTAAACCCAAAAAACAGGAATACAAAATAGCCAGCCGGCTTACCCTGAAGCCCCCACCCCTGGATTTAACAAAATGTAGACGGGAAAGTGGAAAAAATTATTCTCCCATTACGAACAAAATCGTAAATTGCTACGAATAAAGTCGTAACTATGGCTACCCAAAAAAAATTCCAACCCACAGAAAGTGAGCTTGAGATTCTTCAAATCCTTTGGGAGAAGGAGTCTGCCACGGTGCGGGAAGTGCATGAGGAATTATCAAAAACAAAGACTTCCGGATATACCACCACGCTCAAGCTGTTGCAGATCATGTTCGAAAAGAAACTCGTGACCAGAGATGACAGGGCCAAAACCCACATTTATCAACCTGCGATCAGCCGCCAGAAAACCCAGAAGCAATTCCTGGATAAGATGATCAACGGCCTTTTTTATGGATCATCTGCCCAACTGGTCATGCAGGCATTAGGCAATCAACAGGCCAGTAGAACGGAACTGGACGAAATTCAAAAATATCTGGACAATTTAAAAGGAGCATAATGGATCTTTCTGCCTTTCAAAATTCGTTGTTTCTTCAGGCTCTGGGAGGAGCCCTTCTAAATTCTGTCTGGCAGGCTTGTATCCTCTGGATCTTGTTTGAGACTATTTCCCTGTTTTTCAAGCGGGCCTCCTCCAGGTTCCGTTTCAATATGAGTTTCCTGTTTTTGATGCTTGGGTTTTTCTGGTTCTTAAAGGACCTGCTCCAATTTGATCATCCGGGAAATGCCTCTTACCAGAGGGCGGCATTCTCCTCTTCGGGTTCACATGGAACCCAAATGGCATTCACCTCCTGGCACACCCTGCTGGGGTACCTGAAGCCAGGCCTTCCCTTTTTGTCTTTTGCCTACATGCTGCTGTTATTCCTGTTGTCGATAAAACTTGTGGCTTCCTATTTCCATGTTTACCAGGTAGCTAGAAGGGGGCTTATCCCCCCACCTTCCAATCTGGAGGTTTTTATGCACCAGGTGAGCCGGCAAATGAAACTGGTGAGAACAGCAAAACTATGGATCTCACAATTGATAGACGTGCCTGCCACTATAGGCTTTTTCAAACCGGTCATTTTGATTCCGGTGG
>JAJXYG010000265.1 GCA_021780705.1 Bacteroidota bacterium | reverse complement strand
CTGTGTATTATCCTCTACCGGCTCCAGGTCTAAATCGCTGCTGATCTTGAATAAATCTCCATTATTTATCATATAGGTTCCGGAAATAAAATCAACCAGATCGTTTTTAGTCTGTATCAGCGGGTAGGAATGGGTATTTCGGAAGAAGTGCGCAGTATCCAGCCCCGTTCCCATCCAATCAGCCAGTTGCGGCACCTTAAACTGGTATTGATCTCTTAATAGTGCCAGGAAACTGGGGGTCAGGTCAAAGTGGGTGGAGATTGCCGGAAATTGACCCGTTCTTTTCAGCAGCGGGGAATAGATGATCAGGGGCACATGGTATCGGTCTATCTTGGTGGACATCGGAATTTCAGGCATCCGGTGATCGCCGGTAATGACGAAAATGGTGTTTTGATAGCCGGGGAGGTTCTGGCATTCATGAATAAAACTGGAGATGGCGTCATCTGCATAGAGTATCGTAGCAAATTGGTCCTCATAGCGGCGGTGGTCCACCTTCTGGGCATCCGTGAAATGAAGGGCATTCATCCTGTCCTCAAATAACTGCCGGTAGTAATCCTGGTGGGCTATCAAAAAGGGACTGTGGGTGGACAGGGTCATGATTACATCACAGAAGGGCTTACCTATCCCTTTGCTCACCTCATAGCACCGGTTTAGCACATCGCTATCCCCATACCCCCAGGTAAATCCATGGTTACTGGAAGGCATTTTCGAATAGGTAGGGTCGAATGTCTTTTCATCATATACATTCCCTCCGTCCATGGTTACATACAGGTTCATGTTATCGAAAGAACCATCCCCGCCATAGAAGAAGTTGGTGGAATATCCCTGGTCCTTCAAAATTCTCAAAAAGGATTGATGGGGCGGCATTTGACTACCCAGTTCCAGGAAACCGTTTTTCCCAAAAGGCAGTGAGCCGAAAATAGAAGGCAGCATGGCAAAGGTTCTGCCCCCTTCGCTGAGGAAATTGTTCCAGTAGAGGCTATGGCCTGACAGGGAATCCAGGAAGGGGGTAAAACTGCCCAGATAAGCTCCCTTGTTGGAAAACGCCCTGCCCAGTCCTTCTACGACTATAAATACAAAATTCGGGTTCCCCTGCCCTTTACGAAAGAAGGGCGCCAGCACATCGGTGGAATCCACCGTATGCAGGAAGGGATATTTCTTTTCATCCACATAGTGAAAAGCCCCCGTAGTGGCATTCGCATTGTCGAGGCTGACTACTGTCCTGTCTGCACCAAAGAGGGCGCGGTAACAATTTCGATAAAAGAATGCGGATTTATCAAGGGCCATGCTGTTACTGAACTCCGGTCCAGGCCTCCAAAGACGGGTAATGGAGGATATGGAAAACAGGGCACTCAAAACGACCATTCCCAGGGACACCAGCGCTAACCCTGGTTTGAATTTTATCTTCCTGGGCAAGATCACAAACAGACTGATTATAAGCCCCAGCATCGCCAGGAGAAATCCGATAAAAAATACCGGAATCCCCGCTGCCTCAATGGTTTGTTTGATGTCCGCAAGGGAATATCCAAACAAGTCGGCCCCCAGGGGGACCAGGGTCTGCAGGAAATATTCCCCCAGCGCCGCATGTATAAAAATCACCACCACCGAAAAGGAGACGAAGAAGAACCGGGCCGCCCGTTTGTGTACCAGATAAAAGAGCAGGAATAGGGCAATTGGTATGAAGGCGAAATTCAAATCAAAGGATATTTCATTGGCCAGGCCATATTCGATGACTTTGGAGAATTGAGCCGGGGGACCAAATTGATGCCATTCCCTGATCAGGCCAAATATCTTCACAAAGACCATGGAGCCAAGCAATATCGCAAAATAGGAAATGGATTCCTGAAGACCGGCCACCAGCCTGGATCGCCGCCCGGGAATCGCTGCCGCCAGGTGCTCCTGGCTCCCGTTGCCGGCCGCTAGGGCGGCTGCCTGCACGGATCCGGCCTTGTTTACCGCCCCCTTTCCAAGACCCTGGCGGGTCATTTCCCCCCAATTATGGCTCTTCCTTAAATAGTCAATATTTCCTTTTAGGGCGGAATACACGATGAAAGGGTGGAAAAGGACGGGCTCCAAGAATGCGGTAAGAACCAGTTTGAAGAAGTCCTTCCTTGATTTATATTGATGATAGGTGAGCACCTCCATCAGTATCGCAAAAAGGGAGAACAGGAATCCGAACGAGAGGATGCATCCCAGCAACAGGAAGAAGACCTTCCACTGGGTCCAACCCAGTATTGTAAAAATGAGAAAGCCTACAAAGCCCACAAATTCTACAATCGGGGCAAGAAATTCAAAGAAAAACCAGTAGGGATAGCTTAACATACCCAGCAGGTGATATTTGGGATTGAAGAACATGACCCGGTGTGTTTTCAGTGTTTCGATCGTTCCTCTGGTCCACCGGTTTCTCTGCCGTCCGAGTATCTTATAATTATAGGGAGCTTCGGTCCAGCACAGTGGATCGGGAATGAAGGTTACTCTGTAAGGCAATTTCTTCTCTTCCATATACCGGCGCATCCTGACAATCAGCTCCATATCTTCGCCAACAGTCTTAACGCTATAGCCCCCGCACTCGATAACGATTTCCTTGTCAAAGGCCCCAAAGGCACCGGAGATCAGCAACAAACCATTCAACCGGCTCCACGCCATTCTTCCCAACAGGAAGGCACGGATATATTCCAGGGTCTGCATCCTGGGAAGAAATTTTTTGGGAAGGCGCACTTCCACCAGCTTGCCGTTTTCAATCCTGCAATCATTGGCTACCCTTACGACCCCGCCCGAAGCAATTACCCGGTGGCCGGAATCTTCCAGAAAAGGTTTGATCATTTTAAGGAGGGCATCCTGTTCCAGCACGCAGTCCACATCCACACACACGAGGTATTCATACCCTGAGACATTAATCCCTACGTTCAGCGCATCTGATTTGCCTCCATTGTCCTTATCCACCACAATGAGTTTATTATACACCGGGTTACGGCTCTTGTATACGCCCCTGACCTGTTTGGTAGGAATTCGTTCATTAATAAACAAATTGGTCTTAAATAGTTCATATGCCTTAATAAGGCGCTCCAGGGAATCATCGGTGCTTCCGTCATTGATGATGATTAGTTCCAGGGAATTATAATGAATGGAAAGCATGGACCGCACATTCTCCACAATGTTGGCCGCCTCATTATAGGCAGGAGCCAACACGCTAATTCCGGGCAGGTATTCTGATGCGGCAAGTACCCTGAAATCCGAAAAGCTGTTTTTCCGGAAATAGTTTTGGATCTCACGGCTCGAATACACGCCGATCAACAGGTAAAAACTGATTAATAAGAAGGAGTAAATCAGAATCCCATAGGTGAAAAAATCGAATATTATCCTGGACCAGTTCATGCAGCTCTTTCGTTCTCAATTTGAAGAAAAATAGATTTCCAGGGATTCTCGTCTGCAAAAAGGTGCCCTCGCAAAAAGGACACTCCCCTGGGATGGATATGGGCCAAGGCTCTGGCAGATGCCAATTTGAGTCCGTCATCGTGGTCATGCAGTCTTTTAAGCAGAAAGGGCACTTCTTTGGGTGTCCCTATTTCCTCAAGAGCATGAAGGGTGGCCAGTTTAAAGGAAGGCACCTCTGAGCCGTACATACCGGCAATTTTTGAAGCCGTATCTTCTCTCGGGTATCGCCTGAGGTAAGTGAGGGCCTCAATTTTTTCTTCCAGAGACCCTGATAGGAATATTTCCATGATCTGGTCATACAGGCCGTAACAATTGTATAATGCGGCAAGTTTCAGTGAAAATATCCTGACCGACGGATTGGTGGAACCAAGCCATTTTTCAAGCTTTTGGACATTCTGGGGCATGGTCTTTTCCAGCCGGTCGAGCAACTGAATCTGCTGCCAGTCGCTGATCACATATTGGGTGACATTAAGGAAGCGAAGGCCCGCGAACCCATAAAAACCCACCAGGGCAGACTGGGCCTCATTTCTTACAGATTCATTGGGATGGTTGGTAAGCTTGAATATATCCTTCACGAATTTTTTCTGCTCCATGATGGCCAGTTCCTGCACCCCCTTGGCATTCACATGCCACTTCTTGCTTTTCAACTTTTTGTAGGAATCCCGGTCCAGGCCCTGTGATTCATAAAACTGTATCA
>JAJXYG010000284.1 GCA_021780705.1 Bacteroidota bacterium | reverse complement strand
GCCCGAACGACTGTGTTGCTTCGATCGCCCGTTCCGATATTGCTGTAATCGGTACCTGGAGAGACAATATCCGTATTGACCAGGCTGCCGTCAAAGAATATGAGGTACGCTACCAGAGTGCCGCCACCAAACTGGACCGCCTGCAGCATCTTTTGCAAAAAGGTGCGGAAACCCAGCAGGACGTGGACAATGCCCGGACCGATATGCTGGCCTTTGAGGCAAACTGGCAGAAACTGTCGGATATCGCCACGGTATCCGAAAGCAAATTGGCGGAGGATAAGGCGCAGCTGGAAGTTACTTTACGACAGCGGGATCAAAAGCTGGTCCGGGCCCCGGTAAAAGGCACGATAATCCTGATGGATCCCCAGCCGGGTAGTGCCGTGGATACCCGGGTGTCCTTTGGTGAACTGAGTCCGGCGGCTCCCTTGATTACCCTATGCGAAATAGATGAACTATTTGCCTCCCGGGTACACGTGGGCCAGAAGGCCTACATCAGAAACCCCGGTTCTGCTGATACCCTGGCCACCGGCACGGTGTATTTCGCATCCTCGTATCTCAGACAAAAATCGCTCTTCACAGGCGAAGCCGGAGAAAAGGAAGACCGAAGGGTCCGGGTAGTAAAGATCCTGCTGGACCATCCACACAACCTGCTCATAAATTCCCGGGTTGAATGCGTGATCGAAGTGAAAAATTCCCCTCAAAAATAAAGGTATGCTGAAGACCGCCTGGAAATTCATCCGCTATGATAAGGCCAAAAGCATTGGCATTACGGTGGGAATTGTCATCAGCACCTTTTTGATCGGCCAGCAAATAGGGATCTTCCTGTTCCTGACCGGGGCGATGAAAGCACTGGCGACCAATGTAAAGGCAGACATATGGGTCACCGACAGCAAGACCAGGGACGTCAACCAGCTCGGTAAAATGGACATCAGCACCTTGCGCAATGTGCAAAGCCTTCCGGGGGTGGCCCTGGCCTTTCCGATTCTGGTGACCGGGGGCGCCGCCAATTTTCAAAATGGGACCAGCGGAAATATCACCCTCATCGGGGTTGATATCAATCAACTGAGTTCGGTGCTGGACTCTTCCAAGATTGCCGCCGGAAAGGTGTCTGACCTGGAACTGGACGGGGCAGTGAGCGGGGAACTTTTTGAAAAATCCAACCTGGGAGACAATGTGAACATTGGTACCCCTTTTGAAATTGATGGCAAGCGGGCCTTCTTTGCCCTGCAAACCCGCGGGTTCCGGGGCTTTGGCAGCAGTTTTTGCATCACTACCCTGGAAAGGGCGCGATATTTCAGCAATCAGTCCTCAGACAATATCAGCGCGGTTCTGGTTCGGGTACAGCCGGGACGAAATGTGGATTCGGTAGCCTCCCTAATCAACCGGACCATTTATGGGGTCAGGGCATGGCCCTCTGAAAAACTGGCAGCATCTACCGTCCAAAAGATCCTTTCCAGCAGCGGCATTGCACTCAGCACCGGCACCCTGATCATATTTGCACTTATCGCCGGGTTTTTCATCATTGGACTTACCATGTATTCCTCCGCGCTGGACCGGCTGAAAGATTACGGAACCCTGAAGGCCATTGGAGCGGGCAATGGGTTTATTCGCAGGCTGATCCTGACCCAGGCCATCTTGTTTGCAGTGACCGGGTTTGTGATCGCCTACCTTTTTCTGGAAGGCTTCCGTCAGGGAGTAGCCAGCTCAGGGCTCATATTCAGTTTTTCCCCTTTGCAGATCCTGGGCATTTTTCTAATCATCAATCTGATCTCCATGGGAGGCGCTTCATTCGCACTGAAACGAATCAGCGGGGTGGAACCGGCCTCAGTGTTCAGATAGTAAAATCATCATGATGAAAAAATTAACCGCCTTTTGTGTCATTTTTACCTTGCTATATCAGGTCTCTGCCCCTGCCCAGGATGTGCTCACCCTGCGGGAGGCTATCCAGGAATCCTGGACCCACCGTAAAAATATAGAGGCCGAGGCCCTGAACCCCAAAATCCAAAATCTGCAGACCCAGGCGCTAAAGAAAAAATACGCCCCGCAGGTATCCCTGGAATATGAGTACCAGTATAATCCCATCCTTCAAAGTTCCATACTGCCGGTCGGGAAATTTAACCCGGCATTACCTTCAGATGCCAAAGAAAGTGTCCAGTTTGGTACTACCTGGTCGCAAGCGGCGGGAATAAATCTGTTGCAACCCTTGATTGATGAAAAGGTGAAACAACAAATCAGGGAGAGTCATCTCAATGAACAGCTCGCTTCCGCCTCCCTGTCCACCCAAAAATACCTGCTGGCTTACGAGGTCACCAAGGCGTACCTGGAGCTTTGGCTCCAGCAGCAGCAATGGGCATCTTCGGTCATTGACTCCACCGGTACCTGGGAGAGCTACCAGATGCAGCTACAGCGGTTCCAGCAGGGCCGGCTGTTGAAGTATGACCTGAACAAGGCCCTCATCAACCACCATAATGCAGTGCAGAAGGTGCGCGATGCCCGCTCTCAATTGATGAAAAGCAAAATCTACCTGCAGAACCTCACAGGCAGGCCCCTGAATCCCCTGGAAAATATCCAGCCCGACTCTAATTTTTTCAAATCCGGATTTGAAAAATGGATGCGCCTGTCCCCGCGCTGGGATTCGCTGCCGGATATCCGGCAACTGAGCCTGCAGCAGCAACTGGCCCTGCAGCAGCAGCAATCCGAAAAATCCAAATACCTGCCCACCCTAAGTCTGAAGGGGTTCCTCGGTGCCAATCAATATAGCAACGTACTGGAGCCTTTTGCCGCCCACAGCTGGTTTGGGTACAGTTATTTGGGAATTGATGCCAAACTTCCCCTGCTGTTTGGAGAGGATAAGAAAAGAAAGCTCCGGGAATTACAGCTCCAATCCGACCAATACCGCCTTCAAAAGGAAGACGAGTCCTCCCAGTACCAGGAGCAGGCAGCCACTGCGCAGCTTCAACTCTATAATCTGCAGGGTAGGATTCAAAACCAAGAAGCAAATCTCACGCTTCAACGAGAATCAGTGACCCTGATCCGCGAGCGGGTAGCTATGGGACAGGAGACGGCCGAGTCCTTAAATAACGAAGAACTGGAACTCATGCGCATGGAGTCCCAACTCGCTGAATCCCAAAGGCAGGGATGGCTATACTGGCTGGATTATGTAAAGGCTAATGGGCTGCTCGAAACACTTTGGGAACCTTCCAGGTAGTGAAAAGGGGAATTGGTATATATTCGGTTTTGACGGGATTTAAAAGAGGAAGAATTCACCTGAATTTCAATAGATAAACTTCTCAATTGCCATTTTGCGCTCAAGGCAGGAGCGGGCATTCAGTATCAGCGCGACATTGACTATCTGGGAAGGCTCCTTTATGCCAAA
Source organism: Bacteroidota bacterium (assembly GCA_021780705.1). Taxonomy (GTDB): domain Bacteria; phylum Bacteroidota; class Bacteroidia; order Chitinophagales; family Chitinophagaceae; genus Ginsengibacter. The sequence continues at coordinate 758 of JAJXYG010000284.1, read as the reverse complement.
TTTTATCATACCTACGATTTAAATGCGGACTATGTCTTGAACCATCCGGGTAAAACATTTAAAAAGGTGGAAGTGCAGGCTTATTATAACCACATACACCACCAAATGAATAATGATGGAGAACCCACGGCCTTCCCGGATTCTACCCGTATGCCGCCCTTTGCACTCTATATTGTAGTCAATGCCCACAGTCATACCTCAGGTGGAAAGGTGGCAATTACCCTGAAAACTGATACCAGTTACCATGTGGAAGTAGGAGGTAATTTCTTCAGCAATTACCGAAAAGCCATTCGTGAAATAGACCACCGCGATACCCATGCCAACATCTTCACGGACCTCGCCTGGCCGGGAGCGACCGTCACCATGGGTGGGGTATATGGGAGTGTCAGTCATTCCTTTGGAAAGATCTATACCTTGTCCGGGACGTTGCGGGCTGATCAGATACACAATAAGGCGGATACGGCCAGCCAATTCTTTTTGCAGAATGTGAGCCAGAATCTCACTGCCAGTCACCTGGTGCTTAGTGGTAATATTACCTTCAATGTAGCCCCTGTGAAGCACTGGAATTTCTTCTTGGGTCTGGGATCGGTAGCCCGGTCTGCGGATGCAAGCGAACTATACTCCGACCGGTTCCCAAGTACCAAAGCCCAAATGAGCGCCGAGTTTGTAGGCAATCCCGAGCTTAATCCAGAGAGGACCTACCAGTCCGACCTGTGGATAGAAGGAACCTACCCGGGATTTTCTGTTTCAGTAGATGC
>JAJXYG010000316.1 GCA_021780705.1 Bacteroidota bacterium | reverse complement strand
GGGTTTCTTTGAGCTGGACTTCATTGCCCATGATTTCCCGGGTTCCTTCCAGGTAAAGGGACTGTATGGAAGCCAGTTTGTCGTTGCCCCCGCGGGCCGCGATATACTGGTTGATGATGTCATCCACGGTTTGACCCTTTGCATATTGAAAGGCCACCAGAGCGAAAATGAAGAATATGAAGATCAGAATATTTTTCAACGCTTCGATGTTTTGAATTGCAATTTAATCTAAACTCGCTAGGAATTGTCTTTTTCGGCTGGTCATTAAATTATAATTTAGCCTGACGGCCTTGTAGATACTTTCAGAAGTGGCCGGGAGCTAAATGTCTTTACGTATGAATTTTCAAATAAAGGGTAACGTGGTGGATCTCCGACAAAAGGAAATTTTTTTTGGAACCCTGCACGTGGAGGAGGGCCGGATATCATCCATCGAAAGGGAAGGACCCCAGCGGGAAGGAGTGGATTTCCTGCTTCCAGGCTTTGTAGACGCACATGTGCATATTGAAAGCTCGATGCTAGTGCCAGCAGAATTTGCAAAACTGGCGGTGGTGCATGGTACGGTGGCTACGGTCAGTGATCCTCATGAAATAGCCAACGTCTGTGGGATGGAAGGAGTGGATTTCATGATAGCCAATGGGAAGGAAGTTCCTTTTAAATTTTATTTCGGGGCACCCAGTTGCGTACCCGCCACGGGCTTTGAGACGGCCGGGGCTTCCCTCGGTCCGGAGGAGGTGGAGGCCCTGCTGGCCAGGAAAGAAATTCACTACCTGAGTGAAATGATGAATTTCCCCGGAGTGCTGGCAGAAGACCCGGAGGTGATGGCCAAATTGCAGGCTGCGAAAAAGTTGGGTAAGCCCATAGATGGCCATGCTCCAGGCTTAAGAGGGGAGGATGCCAAAAAATATGTGCAGGCCGGTATATCTACCGACCATGAGTGTTTTACCAGGGAGGAGGCCCTCGAAAAGCTGGGCTATGGGATGAAGATCCTGATTCGGGAAGGTAGTGCCGCTAAGAATTTTGAGGCATTGATCGACCTGTTACCAGACCACGGAGACGAAATGATGTTTTGCAGCGATGACAAACATCCTGACAGCCTGGTCAAAGGCCACATCAACCAGCTTTGTGCCCGGGCCGTAGCCAGGGGGATCGATGTCTTTAAGGTATTAAAGGCAGCCTGTATGAACCCGGTCCTTCATTACCAAATGCAAGTGGGCCTTTTAAGTGTAGGGGACCCTGCGGACTTTATAACGGTTAGGGATCTGGAAGACTTTGTAGTCACCGCCACTTTTATTGACGGTAACAGGGTAGCTGAAAATGGAAAATCTGAAATTACTACTACCCAGGCGACGAGGATCAATCATTTTCAGTGCGCCATCAAAAAGACGCAGGACTTTCAGTTTGAGTCGTTAGACCCTGAAAAAGTCCAGGCCATCGAGGCCCTTGACGGACAATTGATCACCAACCGACTCTGGGTAACCCCTTCTGTACAGGGAGGTCATTACCAGAGTGATCCGGAAAATGACCTGCTTAAGATGGTAGTCATCAATCGGTACCATGATGCACCGGTGGCAAGGGCCCTGGTTAAAAATTTTGGGTTGAAAAGAGGGGCGATCGCTTCCTCGGTAGCCCATGACAGTCATAATATCATTGCCGTAGGGGTTGACGATGACAGCCTGTGCAGGGCAGTCAACCTCGTAATTGAAAACCTTGGTGGGGTCAGCGCGGCAGACCACCTGACACCTAAGGAAGAGCGGGTGCTGCCCCTACCAGTCGGTGGCCTGATGAGCGATCAGGACGGTTACCGGGTTGCCGAATTGTACACCGCCATTGATCAACTGGCCAAATCCTTTGGATCCGGGTTGTCCGCCCCGTTTATGACCCTATCCTTCATGGCCCTGCTGGTAATCCCTCACATCAAACTGCGCGACCTGGGGTTATTCGATGGAGATCGTTTTGAATTTGTCCGTTAGATCACTGGTTTTGAGCAGGATATTTTGCCAATATTGAATGAGGCGTCCTCATCTTATGCATACTTTCCTATATTTGCGCAACATAAATTTTATTCATGTCAGTTCTAGTCAATAAAAATTCAAAAATCCTGGTTCAGGGCTTTACAGGAACCGAAGGGACCTTTCACGCCACTCAGATGATAGAATACGGATCCAATGTAGTCGGAGGGATCACCCCCAATAAGGGAGGAACCACCCATCTGGACAGACCCGTCTTTAATACAGTGGATCAGGCAGTTAAAAGTACCGGGGCTGATGTAAGTATCATTTTTGTACCACCGGCATTTGCCGCTGATGCGATCATGGAAGCGGCTGAGGCCGGAATCGGCCTGATTGTGTGTATCACGGAAGGCATACCGGTACAGGATATGGTGACTGCAAAAAATTATCTACTGGATTCCTCCTCCCGTTTAATAGGGCCTAATTGCCCGGGAGTGATTACCGCAGAAGAGTGTAAGGTGGGCATCATGCCCGGCTTCATCTTTAAGAAAGGTAAGGTGGGCATTGTGTCCAAATCCGGGACCCTCACCTATGAAGCGGCAGACCAGGTGGCCAAGGCAGGCTTGGGAATCTCTACTGCCATCGGGATTGGGGGAGACCCCATAATCGGCACCACCACCCGGGAGGCTGTGGAACTGTTCATGAATGACCCTCAAACTGAAGGAATCGTTATGATCGGAGAAATTGGCGGAAGCATGGAGGCTGATGCAGCCCGGTGGATCAAGGAAAATTCCAAAAAACCGGTGGTAGGTTTTATAGCCGGCCAAACCGCCCCTTCAGGCAGAAGAATGGGGCACGCAGGCGCAATTGTGGGCGGAGCCGAAGATACGGCAGCAGCTAAAATGAAAATTCTTGCCGAATGCGGGGTCCATGTAGTAGCTAGCCCGGCCGATATTGGCAAGACCATGGCAGAGGTGATGAAAAAGTAGGACTTTACCGCCCCTTCAATCCTTCCACAGGAAGGGGTATAAGACAATAGACAATACAATTACCAGGACATCCAGTCCTGCAATCAGCAGGGTGATCTGCAATAAGGCGCCCTGTCTGAAGACCTCACCGAAGGCAGATTTGGAGAGTCGGATAAGCAGTAAAAGCTGGGGGATGATCAGGGGAAACCCCAGAATCGCCATGATGGCTGCATTTTGCTGGGCTTTGGCTGCGATAGCTGCCATCAGGGTAAATACCAGGCTCAGGCTTATTCCACCCAGACAGGCAATCCCCACAAATTTCCAGTAATGTGATATCGGATTGCCCAGTAAGATTCTGAAAAGCAGCAGGCTCAATAAGACCATCAGCAGCATGACAATCGTATTATAGATCAGCTTGGCTATGATGAAGGTGACTGGGTTGGTAACTGAAAAGAAATAGAGCATCCTGCCTTTGCTTTCCTGCAGGAAACTTTTTGCCACTGCATTGACACAAACAAACAACTGGATCATCCAGAAAATCCCGTTGTAGGTGGACTCCTCGGGTTGTCCCATGGCCAGGTACAGCACAAAGATGGTGGAGGCTACATAGAGCAGGATCCCGAAAAAAGTATGTTGTTGCCGCAGTTCCAGCAGCAGGTCTTTTTTCAGCAGGGTGATAATGGGTTGAAACATGGTATTTTTAGGCTATTACTATTCTAATGGTTTATATCTTGATTTTTTATTTCTCAGCCCAGGGCCGCACATACCCTGCATCTGGGCTCATAGAGGTTTTTTTCACCCACCAGTACCTGCCCCTCGGATTTCACCTTCCTGAAGCTCACATTGGCTATGTTGCCGCAGCGTACGCAGATGGCGTGTAATTTGGTAATATAATCCGCTATAGACAATAGTGCGGGCATGGGTCCAAACGGGCGGCCCTTGTAATCCATATCCAGACCAGCCACAATGACCCTGATTCCGCTGAGCGCCAGCCTTTCACAGACCGGAACGATCTGATCGTCAAAGAATTGCGCCTCATCAATCCCCACTACATCCACACCCTGGGCAAGAAGAAGGATTGTTTGGGAATTGTCCACCGGAGTAGACAGAATCTTATTCTCATCATGGCTCACAATCTTGACTTCGTCATACCGGTTGTCGATTGAAGGCTTGAAAATCTCTGCTTTGAGATTTGCAATCTCCACCCTTTTTAACCT
>JAJXYG010000239.1 GCA_021780705.1 Bacteroidota bacterium | reverse complement strand
GTTCAATGATCACCGTGCTATTCGCAGCCACTATTTTTTCCCGGCCGGAAGGTCCGCCGCCCGCGCCTAAGACTTCAACCGGACAGGTAGTGGCGGCCAAACCCCAACCTTTTGATTTCTCCAAACTGGATCCGGCTACCCGGGCTTCCTTTCAGCTGGAGCATAAAGTATGGGATGCACACCGGCTGATCGGTTTTGGAGTAGCCTTTCTTTTACTCAGCAGGATTGTCATTGAGATAACTACCGGCAAGGACCAGCGCCTCCTGGGCAGGATCAGGGCTGCTGTTTCCTCCGGCGTCAAGGACCCTGAAGCGATGAAAGAAAAAAAGCACTACGTCCTGGTGAAAAGGGGATACCTCGTATTTTATGTGCTGCTCGCAGTAATGGCCACCTCAGGGATGATCATGGCTTTTGACCATGCGGCCATATTTAAAACCATCATCAGGCCGGTGCGGGAAATCCATTCGGTAGGGCAGTACCTGATCTATACCTATGTACTGGCACATCTGTTGGGGGTAATTCGGGCAGATATCGGAAAACACCGGGGTATGGTATCTTCCATGATTCATGGTGCAGCGTAGCATAATGCGCAATTTGTAGTATCTTAACTGGGCACAAAAATGAAAAAGAAAAAAGGGGAATGGATGACCATTGCACTGCATGTGCTCATCTGGCTGATGGTATTTTCCATCCCCTATATATTCAATGATGATGTGAGGCGGGGTAGCCATCGCCATGGATCAGACGACAACCCGTTTCTTTACCTGGGTACGGTACTGGACTTGTGCTGGGTAGGACTTTTTTATTTCAATGCCTTCGTTTTGCTTCCCAGGCTGGTATACAGGAAGAAAATCCTGGAATATGTGGGCAGCCTTTTGGGGCTTTTTGGCCTGGTAGTGCTGGTGGACAGATGGATGTTTGCCGCCTTTTCCATTACGATTCCCTTCAGCATTCCCCATTCCATAGAGCATAATTTCATCCCCTTTGTATTTACCCTTACCGTCAGTGCAGCGTACAAATCTCTGAACGACAAAACCCGGATGGAACTGGCCCTGAATGAGAAGCAAAGTGAACACCTGAAAACCGAACTGGCTTTTCTTCGCTCCCAGGTCAGCCCGCATTTTTTATTCAATGTGATGAACAATATGGCTGCCCTAGCGCGCATGAAAAGTGCGGACCTGGAACCAACCATCCTGAAGCTTTCTTCCCTGATGCGGTATATGCTCTATGAAAACGATGAAGACAAGGTGCTGGTCAAACACGAAGTTCAATATCTGAAGGATTATATCGACCTGCAAAAACAGCGCTTTGGCGAGGAACTCCATCTGGAGGTGGCCATGGAGGTACATGAGGATTGGGCTACCATTGAGCCCATGCTCCTGATTCCGTTTGTGGAAAATGCTTTTAAACATGGCACCGGTTGGGTGCAGGATCCCGAAATCCGGATTGACCTCAAGGTAGACAAAGGAGAACTGGCATTTTCAGTGTCCAATAAGATAGAAAGCACTCCGGGAGAAAAGGACAAGACCTCAGGAATCGGGCTTACTAATGTGCGGCGCAGGCTGGAACTGCTCTATCCCGGCAGGCATACCCTGGAAATTGACCCCACCGGGGGATGGTTTCGGATATCTCTTCACCTGAAATTGCCCAACTGATGACCTGTATCGCAATCGACGATGAACCCCTTGCCCTGAAGCTTCTGGAAGACAATATCAGTAAGGTGCCCTGGCTGACCAGGGTGGACAGTTGCCGCAGTGCCCTGCAGGCCCTCAAAGTATTGCAGGACCACCCGGTGGATCTGCTGTTTGTAGACATTCAAATGCCGGGACTTACCGGTCTTCAGTTTATTGCTACCCTCCCCGGGAACCCCCTGGTAATTTTTATTACCGCCTACCGTGAATTTGCTCTTGAGAGTTATGACCTTCAGGTCGTAGATTACCTGGTCAAGCCGGTGTCCCTGGAAAGATTCATAAAGGCCTGTAACCGTGCCCGTGACCTTCATGAACTCAGGGCAGGCCGGGGTATTAGCCGGCAGACCCCCGAATATTTTTTTCTTTCCGCTGATTATAGCCAGGTAAAGATTCTTTTTCGGGATATCCTGTGGATGGAGGGAGTCAGGGACTATGTCAAATTCTATATGAAAGGAACTGCCCACCCTCAACTTTTCAGGGCCAGTCTAAAGGCCATCGAATTGGAACTCCCTGCCGGCAGGTTTCTGAGGATTCACAAATCCTATATAGTCGCGATAGACAGCATTACTTCGGTACGCAAATCCAGCGTTTTTATGGGCGACAGGGAACTTCCCGTAGGAGAGACCTACCGGGAGGCGGTAAATCTCCTGGTACACAAAAAATAGCCATTTTTAATGGGTGTGGGATTTTTGCGTGTGGGATTGTCCAGCGTTGAACCAATTATTCAGCAGTAACCAAACCAGTCCACAAACCCTGTAAATTAATCAGATCTTCCTGCGATAACTCAAATGATCCCAATCATCTTAGGGATGTGACTGGATGCTGTCATAAAACGCATCGGCGTCCTTTTTGGCTTTCCTTAAGGATTCCATATTGGTATAAATCATGTGACCGGACGGATAAAAGGTCATATGTAGCCTTGATTGCTGGTAAGGTTCCAGACCCATATGGTCGAATACATATTCGGCCGCATCAAAGGGGGTAGCCAGGTCAAAATAGCCACAAAGCACCCATACCTTCAGGTATTTATTCTGGGTCATGGCATTGCGCAAAGTCTGGAAATTGGTGAAATACCGGTTGTCGGACCGGTAAGGCCAGGGTCCCACCCCGGTCAGAATGTTATAAGGGTTTTCATTTTTGAACTTCAGATCCCGCTCGAGATAATCATTCACCGCAGTGGAAAAGGTACCTAAGGTAGCCGCATAGGAAGGGTCGTATTCCGGGTATTCTCCTACCTGGTCATATCCTGAATTGGCGATCCGGGAATCATAACGGCCCAGGATCTCATTTTCAGGCCTGAGTAATTCTTTTTCAAAGTTTCCTGCATTGATGCGCAGCCGGCTTCGCTTGATATAGGTCTCTGGCAGTCCTGTAAGCCGGTGCAGTTCCCCGGCTATGGAATCCACCTCTGCGGCAGACAACTGATCTCCTTTCATCAGGGCCACATTATAGGGGCCTTCCGCAAAAGTTTTGGCTTCTGCTATGGTCTTTTGAAGGCTGCCCTGCAGGTCGGGTGCAATCTTGTGATGATACCAGGCTGCAGCGGCATAAGTCGGGAGGTAAAGTATATAGGGCAGGTCATTTCCCTCGTTGAAATCAATGGTTTGGAAATTGAGTACACTGGATACGAGGATGACCCCGTTGAGGTACATCCCGTAATTATCCTGGAGATACCCGGAAAGGCCTGCAGAACGGGTGGTGCCATAACTTTCACCTGCCAGGATCTTGGGAGAATTCCAGCGGGACTGCCGGGAAATATACTCCCGGATAAAATCTCCCACGCTTTTCAGGTCCTCTTCATACCCATGGAACTGGGTGGCATCCTCTCCTTTGGCCGGGCGGCTAAAGCCGGTGGTTACCGGGTCGATAAAGACCAGGTCGGTCTTATCCAGCCAGGAATAGGGATTGTTCACATACCGGGCAGGAGGGGGAAGGGCTTCTCCTGAATCACTCATGAGTACTCTCTTGGGGCCCAGCATTCCCATATGCAGCCATACAGAAGAGGACCCCGGTCCTCCGTTATAGGCAAAGGTGATGGGGCGGTCCGCCTTGTCTTCCACCCCATTTTTAGTATAGGCAATGTAAAAAATATGAGAAAGGGGCTTTCCATTTTCATTCTTCATGGTCATAAATCCGGTGGTGGCAGTATAAGCGATGGTCTTTCCCTCTATGGTGACGGTGCCCTGTGTGACTACGGGGGGCAGATCCTTGTGGGTTGCTGCGGTTACGGCTGAATCTTTCTCGGACCCGGAAGGTCCGGATTTTTCCTTGTGACCCTGGCTAAAGCCCAAAAAATAACAGAGCAGAAGGAGCATCAAACTTAGGGACTGTTTCATAATTCGGATTTTAAGGCAAAGTAATATCTTAATGCGGAATATATCAGGCTATTTTACAGATGGCTTCTTAAATATTCAGGATGGCTGATTCCGGTGATATGCTCTGATTCACAATGCC
>JAJXYG010000128.1 GCA_021780705.1 Bacteroidota bacterium | reverse complement strand
TTAATGGGGCTCGAACCCACGACCCTCAGAATCACAATCTGATGCTCTAACCAACTGAGCTATAACCACCATTTTCAAACGGCCACAAAAGTAATCAAAAAATTAATTTCAATACAAACCATTTTGCTTCCTTTCGGGGTGGAATTGCCGGGACTGAATAACTGGCCTTCCGAGGCCGGAAGAGACATGATTTTCAACGGTCCTGGCCGGTGCGGGTGCCCAAAAACCGCCTCGGTAAGGCCATGAGCCAGTTATCCTGAACGGGCTCGATTCCTTCTACCGCTCATAAAGAATCCGAAAATCCAAACAGTTTTTTCATTTGAAATTTGTGCCAGATTTCCCGATCAATACCTGATTCGATCCAGTACAATTCCTTTTCAGATGAAACACACTTTTCTCACGCTCGGCTTTCTGTTGGTGGCTTGCATCACCATGGCCCAGTACCTGGGCACCCGAAGCCGGGGAGGCCAGTCCATGAATATGGGACATTTTTACGGCAAGGTCATCGATAAAAATACAGGAAAACCCATAGAGGGAGCCTCCATCCAGTTGTCCCAGAATAAATTTGACCCCAAAACCAGGAAAAGAAAGGATTTCGTAGTGGCCGTGATGCTGACTGACAAAAGGGGGCAGTTTAGCCTGGAAAAACTGCCGATACTTTCCACCTACCGGTTACTGATCACAGCCATTGGATTCATGCCTTTCGAGGAAAAGGTGAACTTCAATCTGAAGATGGGGGGTGATATGAGTCAGATGATTAATGCCATAGACCGGGACCTGGGAAATATCAAACTCAAACAGAATGCTGAACGGCTCAAGGCGGTAGTAGTCACGGCAGAAAAACCGCTAATGGAGGTCAATATTGACCGCAAAGTCTTCAATGTAGCCAAAAGTATCACCAGTGCGGGAGGGACAGCCATAGACGTGATGAAAAATATCCCGTCGGTCAATGTCGATATTGACGGCAATGTGACCCTGCGCAATGCCACCCCTCAGATTTTTGTGGATGGCAGGCCGACCACCCTGACCCTGGACCAGATACCCGCCGATGAAATTGAAAGCGTGGAAGTCATCACCAATCCTTCGGCAAAATACGATGCCTCAGGCGGGGGTGCAGGAATTTTGAATATTGTATTGAAGAAAAACACCAAACCCGGATATAACGGAAATATCCGGGCCAATTTAGATTCACGTGCCAGATTCGGGATAGGTGCCAATGTCAATGTCAAACAGGGCAAGATCAATTTTTTTGCCAATACAATGTATAATGAACGCAAGACCATCAGTTCCCAAATAACCAACCGGACCGACTATATTGACAGTCTCACAGTGCTGTTGAATCAAAATGACAAACCGGTAAGTTTTGGGCATTTTGCCTTTGCCCGGGTGGGAGTTGATTACCTTATGGACAACCGCAATACCCTTACGGTTTCAGGCCTGACTGTGGGCGGAAATTTCAGCAGTACGGATCTGCTGAATATTAGCAGGGACAGCACCCTTGGATTGGCATATTCTCACCAGAGCGGCCTGAGCAACTCCAGTTCTAACCATTCATTTCATAACCATGGCGGGACCATCAGTTTCAAGCATAATTTTGCCAAGGCAGGCAAAAATATCACAGCAGACCTGAACTATTTCTCCAGTACCAATTCCGGGAATAGCTATGTGGCTACCCAGTACTTCAGGGCGGACAATACTCCCAGCAGCCCTTATTATCAGCAGAAATCTACCAGCAGCGGATCTACTAATTTTTTTATCGGCCAGACGGATTATACCGACCCCCTCACGGACAAAATGAAACTGGAAGCCGGCCTGAGAGCCGCCATTCGAAATTATTCCAGTTCCAATGACAACTTTTCCTATAATGAGGCAGCGGCCAAGTACCTTTCGATACCGGCCCTGAACAGCCAGTATCAATACCGGGATGCAGTATATGCCGGGTACACCACCTTCTCCCAAAAGATTGATAAATTTAGCTATGAACTGGGAGGAAGGATCGAAAGTTCTGATTACCGGGGAGACCTGGTAGACTCCAACCAGGTATTCCGCAATTCATTTCCGTTCAGTTTTTTTCCCAGTGCCTATTTGACCGAAAAATTGGGAAAGAAATCAGACCTCCAACTTAATTATTCCCGAAAGATCAATCGGCCTAATTTCTTCCAGCTCATCCCCTACCTGAACTATACAGATTCATTAAATATCAGTAAGGGCAACCCGAATCTCAAACCCGAGTTCACCAATCTTTTCGAATTATCCTATGACATCAATATGAAGAATAATAATGACTTCATTGCGACCGCCTATTACCGCCACACCGCAGGGTTGATTACCAATTACCAGTACCGGAGTGCAAACCCCAATCCTGCAGATGCGGATTCCATTTTCATTACCTCATTTGCCAATGCCAACAGTTCCAGTGCTTATGGGCTTGAACTGATTTCAGTCAATAACATAGCGCCATGGTGGAGCCTAACCTCCAACGTGAATATCTATAACTCCCATCTGAATGGAACCAACCTGCAAAGCAACCTTAACAATCAACAGGTCAGCTGGTTTGGTAAATTGAACAGCACCTTTAAAATTCCCTCTGGTATTTCCCTCCAGATCACAGGCGATTATACCAGCAAAACCATTTTGCCCCCCAATCGAAGTGGCGGCGGAGGTGGCAGGTTTTACGGGGGAGGCGCTTTGGCGCTGGCCAATGGGTACACCGAACCGGTGTACGGGGTGGATATGGCCATTAAAAAGTCTTTCCTGAAGAACCGGGCCGCCTCCCTGTCTCTGAGCGTCAATGATTTGTTCAGGACCCGGGTTTACAAGGTCCATTCTGAGTCTGACATTTCCTCCTCGGTGCATTCCGTACAGGATAATATCCGCATAAGGGACCCCCAGATCATACGGCTGAATTTCAACTTTCATTTTGGGAAAACCGATGTATTACTGTTCAAACGAAAAAATATGCAGGCCGAACAGGAAGGCCTTCAAAACGGGATGCAGGGCATAAGTCAGTAACCTGCTGCCTTACCCAGACCTCCGGGACAATACCTTCCTTGATTCCAAAGGGTATCGTTCAGTTTTACCTTCAATCGACAGGAGCAGAATGTCTTTCAATGCATTTCCTAAGGAAAATCAGGCTATATTTGCGCCCGTCCTGAACGGATAATACATCCCGGCATTCAGGCCAACCCAACTAAATGTGTAATCAGATATGGCATTAAGAGCCGGAATTGTGGGACTTCCCAATGTAGGAAAATCAACCTTATTTAATGCGGTGAGCAACAGTGCAAAAGCACAGGCCAGCAATTACCGCTTTTGCACCATTGAACCCAATGTAGGTCTGGTCAATGTACCTGATCCGCGTCTGGACAAGCTGGCAGAACTGGTCAAGCCCAACCGGATCGTGCCCACCCAGATCGAAATTGTGGATATTGCCGGCCTGGTCAAAGGTGCCAGTAAAGGGGAAGGATTGGGGAATAAATTCCTGGCCAATATCCGGGAAGTGGATGCCATTATTCATGTGGTACGCTGCTTTGAGGATCCCAATGTCCTAAGAGAGGAAGGACCGGTCAATCCCGTGAGTGACAAAGAAATCATTGAAACTGAATTACAGCTGAAGGACCTGGAAAGTATTGACAAGAAATTGGCCCGGACTGAAAAGATGGCCAAGACCGGAGACCCCAAAATTCGCCATGAGCATGAGATCCTGCTTCAGTGCAAGGCCCACCTGGAACAGGGTAAAAATATCCGGTCCCTGGGACTTTCCAGGGAAGATAAAGCCCTGATACAGGACAGTTTTCTCTTAACTGACAAACCGGTGCTGTATGTGGCCAATGTAGATGAGGCCTCTATGCATACCGGAAATGCCTACTCTGAAAAACTGGTGGAAGCAGCCACTCTCCAGGATGCCGAAGTAATCATTATGACCAACGCCATCGAGGCTCAAATTGCTGAATTTGAAGACCCGGAGGACAAGAAGATGTTTATGGAGGAATATAAAATGGAAGAGCCGGCACTGGATCGTTTGATTCACGCTGCTTATCATTTGCTGAACCTTTCCACTTATTTTACGGCAGGTGTTCAGGAGGTCCGCGCCTGGACGATTCACCAGGGATGGAAGGCCCCCCAGGCCGCTGCCGTCATCCATACCGATTTT
>JAJXYG010000013.1 GCA_021780705.1 Bacteroidota bacterium | reverse complement strand
GCAAATGAAAAGTTGGGGCTTGTGAAGCAATAAGGCTTTCTTTGATTCTGCATTGTATTTGGGCGGGTATCCCCCAATATGGAGCATCAGCACCTTCAACTCCTCACAGGTAAAAACCAGTTCCTTAGGGAATCGGGACCGGATGTCAGGTCCGTCAATATTTCCATACACCCCTCTGAGAGGTTTGAACTTCAGGAGTGCCTCAGCCACTTTGGCCGTGCCAAAATCCCCAGCATGCCACAGTTCATCACAGGATGAAAAATAGTCGAAAATCGCTGGATTTAAATAATCATGGGTATCTGAAAGTAATCCTATTCTTTTCATGATATTGGGTAAAGATATCCCGTAGGCTGTTGCTGAAAATTATATCTTGGTTTTGGTAAAATTAAGGTTCTGGGCTGGAAGTTGCGCCTTCCCCTTGTCCGAAGGCCCCGGATGGCATCTTAAAAATAATATACAGGTGCTCAGGGTTGCACGAAAACCCGGGTTAGGAGTAGGATAGGGGATGCAGACAGGTCTGTGTCAGGCACTTAATCGAACCTGCCTTAAAATTGAATGATCTTTTTTATACAATAATTATTTAAATTGAGCCATAAATAAGAAAGTATGATCAATTTTCACGATTTAAAGGCAGGTGATTATGTCCTGGCTGAAAGCGATGGTCAGGCCTGGGAAGGTGAAGTCACCGATTTCAACCATGATGAAAAGGAAATTTGCGTTTTCAACGGGGTGCAGGACTTCTGGTTTCGGCCCGAGCATTTATTCCCCCTGCCGCTTGATGAGAGACAACTCCTGAAACTGAAATTTCAAAAACATGTCAATAACGACGGCTCTGTCAAGTACTTGAAGGGTGCCTTTCGGATCCAGACCCCCAAACAGGACGATTTCAATAATTTTGAAATCTGGTACCGTGATGAAAAGCGGTTGATGACCCAGCCTATTTCGGTTCACCAGTTACAGAACCATTATCTGGCGATGACCAAGGTGCACCTCACCGATGAGGAAATATGACTGAAAATCAATATGTATTCGCCAGGCATACTTTCCCAACTGAAAAAATGACCCTGGCCTATGGGTGGTTACCGGGTCAATTCCCGGTTTCTGGGGTAATTATACCTGGAAACCCTGGCATAATTTGCAGATTTTCCTGAATATTACCCCTTTTTTTGCAGAATTAAATAATTTAAACCTATCTTTGCGCTCCCAAAATCAATATGTCCAAGCAAGCACTCATCAAACAAGACGGCACGATCCTGGAAGCCTTATCTAATGCAATGTTCAGAGTGAAACTTGAAAACGGGCATGAGATTCTGGCTACTATTTCCGGGAAAATGCGCATGCATTACATCCGGATTTTGCCAGGTGACAAGGTAGGGGTGGAAATGAGTCCGTATGATTTGTCAAGGGGAAGGATCATATTCAGATACAGGTAACTGAAATAGAATAATTGGGATAATTAGCAAAAAATGACATTATGAAAGTTAGGGCATCCATAAAGAAAAGAAGTGCAGACTGCAAAATCGTTAGGCGAAAAGGGCGTCTCTATGTAATCAACAAAAAGAACCCCCGCTTCAAGCAAAGACAGGGATAATTAAGTAATAATAAAAAACAAACAATTCTATGGCTCGTATTGCCGGTATAGATTTACCAAAAAATAAAAGGGGAGAAATTGGACTTACCTATATCTATGGAATCGGTAGATCCACTGCCCAATATATTTTGGACAAGGCGGAGGTGAATTTCGACAAAAAGGTGAATGAATGGAGTGATAATGAACTTACTGCAATCCGCAACATCATAAGTAGTGAATTCAAAACGGAGGGTGCTTTAAGAAGCGAAGTTCAGACCAACATAAAACGATTGCTTGATATTGCCTGTTATCGCGGGTTGAGGCACCGTAAAGGATTGCCGCTTCGCGGACAACGCACCCGTACCAACAGCCGCACCCGGAAAGGGAAACGTAAGACGGTGGCTGGTAAAAAGAAGGCACCTAAGAAATAGGATGAAAATCCCCTCGGGGATTTTATTATATGGCTTAATTTATCGAACCCGGCCCGGATCTTCAAAAGCCAAAGGGAGGGTAGGTTCGAACCGGAGGTTCCTCCAGGGGATCCGGGAAATTTTTAAAGATTACCTTTTAGTACAATTATGGCAAAAGCAACTCATGCCAAAGCAGGCGGTAAAGTCAGTTCCAAGAAAAGAATTGTCAAGGTCGAACCTGCCGGTGATGCCCATATAGTGGCAAGTTTCAATAACATCATTATTAGTCTGACCAACAAGCAGGGACAAGTGATTTCCTGGTCCTCTGCGGGTAAAATGGGATTCAGGGGATCTAAGAAGAATACCCCCTATGCTGCCCAAATGGCTGCTTCCGATGCTGCAAAAGTAGCCCTGGATGCTGGTTTAAAGAGGGTGGATGTATTTGTAAAGGGACCTGGATCAGGACGTGAGAGCGCCATCAGGGCACTTTCCCAGACTGGAATCGAGGTGGTAATGATCAAGGACGTGACTCCCTTACCACACAATGGTTGCAGACCTCCCAAAAAGAGAAGGGTTTAATCCGGAATTTGGCGAGCTTTTTGGCTTATTCTTTGAAAGGGATAACCGGAAAGCATACCCAATTCTTATTATATAACAGGGGTGCATTATTGATTTTTGATTTTTAATGATGATGCACCGACAATAAAAAATCGCAATAAAGATGGCTCGTTACACAGGACCCAAAACCAAGATCTCCAGGATTTTTGGAGAACCCATCACCGGAAATGGAAAGTGGCTGAACAAGAACAGCAATCCTCCTGGTATGCATGGGGCAGCCCGCAAACGTAAGAGTCTGGGGGAATATGCCCTGCAGCTCAGAGAAAAGCAAAAGGCCAAATACACCTATGGAGTTTTGGAAAAACAATTTAAAAACACCTTTACCGAAGCGTCAAGACGCAAGGGGGTAACTGGTGAGAATTTGATCAAATTACTGGAGGCTCGGTTGGACAATACGATATTCCGCATGGGAATAGCCCCAAGTCGTCAGGCAGCCCGGCAACTGGTATCCCATAAGCACATTACGGTGAATGATGAGGTGGTAAATATTCCCTCTTTCACTCTTAAACCCGGTGACATCGTGGGATTGAAGGATAAATCCGCTGCCAATTCCGCTATCACTGCCAATCTGCGACCCAAGAATCCCAAATTCAATTGGATTGACTGGAGTGAAGGCACCATGAAGGGTACCTTCCTGGCCTATCCTGAAAGAGAAAGCGTTCCTGAGAATATCAAAGAACAGCTGATTGTGGAATTGTACAGTAAGTAAGGCTGGAAACAGTAATTGAATCAAATCATAACAATAATCAAAACAAAATAAAAAATGGCCATTTTAAATTTTGTAAAGCCGGAAAAGATCGTTCTCCAAAAAAGCAACGATTTTGAGGCACAATTCGAATTCCGACCACTTGAACCTGGTTATGGAGTAACCATCGGTAATGCCTTGCGCAGGGTGTTGCTGAATTCCCTGGAAGGTTACGCCATTGTAGGGATCAATATAGCAGGAGCCGATCACGAATTCGCTACCATTAAAGGGATTACCGAAGACGTGACCGAGATCATTCTGAACTTAAAACAGGTACGCTTCAAAAAGAAGGTCGATCATGACGCTGCCAGTGAAAAGATCAGCCTTTCCCTGAAGAATAAAACTGAATTCACTGCCGGGATGATTGGAGAAGCTTCTCCTTCCTTTGAAGTGATGAATCCGGAACTGCTTATTTGCACGATGGATGCCTCCGCGAAAATGGAAATTGAGATCACCATTGGTAAGGGACGAGGATATGTGCCGGCTGAAGAAAACCGCGAAAAAAGCTCCCATTTCGGATATATTCCCATCGATTCAATCTATACTCCGATCAAAAATGTGAAGTACAGTATTGAGAACACCCGTGTGGAACAGAGGACAGATTTTGAAAAGCTGGTAATGGAAGTGGTCACTGATGGGACCATTCATCCTGAGGAAGCAGTGAAACAGGCTTCCCGGATCCTGATTCAGCATCTGATGATCATCACAGACGAAAATATCACTTTTGACAGCAAGGAAGAAAAGAAGGAAGACCTGGTCGATGAGCAAACCCTGCAGCTGAGAAAAGTACTGAAAACCCCACTGGAAGACCT
>JAJXYG010000012.1 GCA_021780705.1 Bacteroidota bacterium | reverse complement strand
CCTACTCCATAGGACGAAAGCACCGGTACCAGTCCGAAAAGCGCTACAAATACCGTCATGAGTTTGGGCCGGAGCCGTCTGACCGCCCCCTCCATAATGTAATGGCGTAAAGTGGGTGCATCTACAGCCTTACCTTTCTCCCTGATCATCCTTTGCATGGCCTCTTCCAAATAAATCATCATCACAATACCGGTTTCCACAGAAATTCCGAACAAGGCTATAAAGCCAACTGTGACTGCAACTGAAAGATTTTCTCCCCATAAATACACCATGAGCACTCCTCCAGTGAGGGCAAAGGGCAGACTGAGCAGGGTATTAAAGGCATCCCTCCAATCATGGAAGGTGAAATACAAAATGAAAAATATGATCAGTACTACTATAGGGATGATAATTTTCAGGGTCCTCTCCGCATGGAGTTGATTTTGCCATTGACCACTCCAATCAATAAAGTACCCTTTGGGGAGCACCAGCTTGTTTTCCAATCTTTGCATCGCTTCCTCTACGGTACTTCCGAGATCCCGGCCTCGCACGTCAAAAAGCACCGTTCCTCTTAAAAGTGCATTTTCACTATTGATCATGGAAGGCCCTTCTTTGACGGAAATGTCGGCCACATCAGATAGTGGTACCGGACCCTTAGGGGTTTGCACCAACATTCTTTTTATATCCGATAGGCTATTGCGCCAATCCTGGCCAAACCTCACGTTAATGGAATACCTTTCCCTTCCTTCAATGGTCTGGCTGATGTTGGCTCCACCGAGTGCACTTTCTACAATCATATTTACCTCATCTGAGGTGATCCCATACCTGCCCAAAGCCTCCTTTCTAATCTTTATATCCAGGAATTTCCCTCCGGTTAGCTGTTCGGGATACAGATCCGTTATCCCTTGGATGCCTTTTAGCTCCGAAGAAATCGTCTGGCCAATGCGGTACAAAGTATCCAGGTTCTGGCCAAAAATCTTAATTCCCACATCGGTCCGAATCCCGGTGTTCAGCATGTTGATCCTATTGATGATCGGTTGGGTCCATCCATTGGTTACCCCTGGGATCTTCAGTTTTTCATTGAGTTCATTGATTACATCATCTTTGGTGACTCCTTTCGGCCACCTGCTCATCGGTTTTAATTCAATAATGGTCTCAATCATGCTCATTGGGGCTGGATCGGTTGCCGAACTGATCCGCCCAGCCTTGCCTAACACATTCTCCACCTCTGGTACGGAGGAGATGATCTTGTCCTGAATTTGCAGGATCCGCTTAATCTCCGCGTTGGACGCATCAGGAAGGGTAACCGGCATAAACAGAATACTTCCCTCATTTAAGGGGGGCATAAATTCACTACCCATCCTGAATAAAAGTGCAATGGAAAGGATCAGTGCAAGAATATTGATGGAAATCACCGTCTTTTTCCAATTCATACACCAGGACAATACGGGTTGATACAACCGGGTAAAGAACCGGTTGACTGGTATTTTATTTTCAGGGCGCATCTTTCCGCGCATGAACACAACCATCAGTACCGGTACTGCGGTAATTGCCAGCAACATGGAAGATAACATCACCAACGTCTTTGTCCAGGCCAGGGGGTGAAAAAGAGTACCTTCCTGACCTGTGAGCAGAAATACCGGCAAAAAAGCCACTACGATTACCAGGATGGCATTTACCACCGGCCTCCCCACCTGCCTGGCGGCTTTCTCAATAATGGCAATGCGCTGAAGTTTTGAATATGCGGGTTTATTTTTCATAGCGATTAATTTGAACCTGTGTTTTCAGTTAAATGACGGTAGGCGTTTTCCACCATGACAATACCATTATCCACTATTACCCCAATTGCAATTGCGATTCCACTCAGGGACATAATATTGGAGGAGAAACCCAGCCAGTGAATAAAGATGAAAGCGGTCAACAGCGCAATGGGAATACTTAACATGACCACCAGTGCACTTCGAAAATGAAAGAGAAATATGAGAATCACCACACAGACTAGCAGGATTTCCTCAATGATAGTCCTGCTGATACTGTTGATTGCGGAGTTAATTAAAATACTCCTGTCATAGGCTGTCTTGAAGCTCACACCCGGAGGAAGGCCTCTGGATATTTCTTTCATTTTGGCCTTAACCAGGCTGATGACCTTGTCTGCATTGGCCCCATATCGCATCAGGACCACCCCTCCCACTACTTCTCCATTTCCGTTTTCATCTGCCAGCCCTAATCTCTGATCACCCCCCATTTGAACCACCCCCAGATCTTCCACCCGGATAGGTGTGGTGCCTTGGGTGGCAACGGGCACTTCAGCCAACTCTTTCTCGTTTTGTATGTACCCCAAACCCCTGATCACATAGTTGGCATTGTTCAGATCAAATACCCCTCCACCCGCATCGTTATTGTTCTGCCTGATGGCTTTGATCACATCCATCACAGTAATGTTATAATAATTAAGCTTGTTGGGATCAAGGGTAACCTGGTATTGCTTCTGGAAACCACCGAAGGAAGCTACCTCACTTACCCCGGGCACATCCTGGAGCGCAAATTTTATATACCAATCCTGTAAGGATCGTTGCGTTCCCAGATCATAACCGGGAGCCTTGAGTGTATACCAATATACCTGGCCCACTCCGGTAGCATCAGGGCCTATGGAAGGGGTCACCCCCTGGGGAAGAAATTTCTGGGCATAGTTAAGCCTTTCCAACACCCGGGTCCTCGCCCAATAGATGTCTGTTTTATCATCAAAAATGACATACACAAAGCTCATCCCGAACATGGAAACTGCCCTGATATCCTTGACATCGGGGATTCCCTGAAGATTACTCACCAAGGGGAAGGTTACCTGATCCTCCATGATTTGAGGGCCCTGTCCCATCCATTGGGTAAAGACAATGACCTGGTTTTCCGAAAGATCCGGAATGGCATCTACCGGAGTTCGAAGCAAACAGTAAGTGCCATAACTAATTAATCCCAAAATTGCGGTAATGACTATGAACCTATTATGAATGGACCAGGATATGATCTTGTTAACCATAACATACTTTTGAAAATTCAGTAAATAAGCGGTAAATCTATACCAGCCGGAATCGAAACACAGGCCAAGGCGATATTGCATGGCCCAGTTTACAGACTGGCCTATAAGGTTGCCTATGGCAACAGGATAATTCAGGAAATATCAAATCCTGAATACAGAAAATTGAATATAAAGCGGGATAGCATCCGGATGATCCGGAGGGGAATAATCTTCATGAGTGACCAAAGCTGAACCGGCAGGTTGCCAGTCCAGAGAATAGGCCATTAGATGGCCGGGGGCAGAAATCACGGAATTTCCAAAAGCCATTTCATTTGAGGGCTGCTGATGGGAATCCCGAACCTTGAAAAAGTGCTTAACATTTTTGCAGCACCTGCCGGTTTCGTGGGATGTGTTCTTTAACGAAGATGAGAGTGCAGATTCTAAATTTACAGAGGTAACCTTTCCGCAACAGAAATACGTATCGACGCCTACTCCGGTAATACCGAGCGTATAAACTGCTAAAATAAATATGGCCAATACTTTTTTCATATCCAACTCAAAGGTAGGGTGTTTACATTTTCAACCCTGTTAATTACCAATTAGGTAAGAAGAGGCAAAGGAGGATATAACCCGAAATGGTGTTAACCACCACCAAATCCTACCCATCAACTCCTCCCTCTCTTTACCTCAGGTACACCCGACATTAGACAAATTTTTTCTCCGCCATCAGAGGCGGAATCTTACTCCCCAAAATTAAGATAAAAAAAATATAATCCGGTATGATCCAAATCAAGACCTCTAATGAGACTAATCAGATAATTGCCATTGGCCAAAATACATTGACCCATAATCAATTACCCCGATTTCTGGATACAAACAGCGGTTGAACTGTCTCCACCCTGCTGTCCAGCTAATAATTCACTATTTGTTATCGCAAAATAAACTACCCCGCTAGCCGAGCTGACGGGGTATTTAACCCTGACTAGTGATTCAAAGTACAACACATAGCCGAGTTTTCAGGATGGTTTATGGCAACGCCTGCGCGTAGCAATATTTTTGCTGGCATTAAGGTCAGCATCCATACTTGGTTTCCGCGAGGGTCTACACTCAAACCTTTTTCGTCTTCGATCACCTATGTGGTGACAGATACTGCAGGTTTGAGCGGTAGATATT
>JAJXYG010000373.1 GCA_021780705.1 Bacteroidota bacterium | reverse complement strand
ATGCAGGGTGGTGATGACAGGAATGTTTTTTCCGGTCTTTTTCAGGATCTGCTTGGCCATATAGGCTGCAGAAGCATGGGGAATGGCATAATGCACATGGAGCAGGTCGATGTCATTGTTGGAAATTACATCCACCATTGTGCTGGCCAGTGCCGTCTCATAAGGCGGATAATCAAACAGCGGGTAGGTAGGTACCCTTACTTCATGATAGAAGATATTGGCATGAAAGGAGTTGAGCCGTACCGGTTGCTGGTAGGTAATGAAGTGTACATTATAGCCCTTATCAGCCAGTGCCTTTCCCAATTCGGTAGCCAGAACCCCGCTTCCGCCATACGTGGGATAGCATACGATGCCAATATTCATAAAAATTTCTTTATAGTGTTCAAATGGTCCTCTGATCTGCCGGGTGAAATCGGATGCAAAATTACCACTTATTTTAAGGGGACCCTATAACGGATTTTTAACACCCCGGACCCCTGAATTGTTGAAGGGGGTTTTAGTGTAAGCTTCGGCAGATGGAACGAACAATCCCCGGGCCCTCATAGATGAAGCCGGTCCATACTTCAATCAGCCCTGCCCCTGCGCGGATTCTTTCCAGGGCATCGGCTCCGGTGAAGATGCCCCCGCTGGCGATCAGGGGAATGCTCCCCCCGGTTTTTTCAATTATGTACCGGGTAATTTGTTCGGAGGCAGCTGCCAGGGGTTTTCCGCTCAGCCCGCCCGCTCCGATCTTTTCAATCCTGTGGGCCGGGGTGCGCAGGGATTGCCGGGTGATGGTAGTGTTGGTCGCTACCAGGCCATCCAGGGAAATTTCCAGGGCGAGGTCTATGATTTCATCAAGAGCTTCGGTAGTCAGGTCCGGGGCAATCTTTAGCAGGATGGGTCTTTGAACGGGTTTGGTGCGGTTGATTTCCTGGAGAGGGACCAGGATTTTTTTCAGGGAATCCTTTTGCTGGAGGTCTCTTAAACCGGGGGTATTGGGAGAGCTCACATTAACTACAAAATAATCAACTACGGAATGAAGGAGTTCAAAGCAGGTGACATAATCCCGCCAGGCTTCTTCATTGGAGGTGTGCTTGTTCTTGCCGATATTTCCACCGATGATGAGCCGGGGGCTTGCCATCGGGGAACCTGATTTTTGGGCCTCCTGCCGGAATTGATAGAGCCGGTCCGCGATGGCGACTACCCCGTCGTTATTGAATCCCATACGGTTGACCAGGGCCCGGTCCCTGGGCAGCCTGAAGAGCCGGGGCCGGGGGTTTCCCGGCTGGGCCACCGGGGTTACGGTGCCGATTTCCACGAACCCGAATCCCAGGACCTGCAATTCCGCGAGGTAGGTGGCATTTTTGTCAAAGCCGGCTCCCAGCCCCACCGGATTGGGAAAGTGTATGCCCAGTAAGGACCGCCCCAGTCCGACCCCCCTGGGCTGGAAGCGCTTTTCCAAAAAAGATTTCATCCAGGAGAGTTTGCAGGCGGTTTTCAGGGCACCCATGGCAAAATAGTGCACCCTTTCAGGGTCAAAACAAAAAAGGAAGGTTCTGAGCAGTTTGTACCACATGCGGCGAAGATACTCCATTGGAGGTTCCCGCAAAACCCATGGGACTATTCGGTATCGTATCGGTCGACACTTTCAATTCCGGGCAGTTTTTTAAGCTGGTCCAGGAGGTGCTCGAGTTCATCCTTGTCGTGCACATATACCCGGATATTGCCCTCAAAAAGCCCTTCCCGGGCTTCGATGGTAAGGGCGTTGATATTGATTTTAAGGGTACCGCTGATGAGATTGGTAATCTTGTTGATGACCCCTACGTCATCCAGCCCCACAATTTTAAGGCCGGTGAGAAAGGAGATTTCCCGGTTTTTCACCCATTTGGTCTTGACCACCCGGTGGCCGTAATGGGAAAGAAGCCTGGCAGCATTGGGACAGTTGGTACGGTGTATTTTCAATCCTTCTCCCTGGGTAATGAATCCAAACACGTCGTCACCGGGAATGGGTTTGCAGCAATTGGCCAGGGTGTACATGATCTTGTCACTGCTTTCTCCAAAGATGATCAGTTCGGTTTCCTTCTTGGAGGCATGCCTGGATTCCGGCTCCGGTTTTTCCTCGTGCACGGGCTTCACCGGCCGCGGCAGCATGAGTTTTTCGCCGATTACATTGAATTCCTTGAGATCGTGCAGGTCTATTTTCTTGATGGCTATCTCGTAGAAAAGATCCAGCGCGGAGGGCAGTTTGTAAAACGAGGTCAGTTCTTCCAGGTTGGCCTGGCTCATCTGGGCCCCCATGGCTTCCAGTTTTCGCTGAAGGGTATATTTCCCGTCTTCGGCCACCTTTCTTTTCTCCTCCTTCAGGGAGTCCTTGATCTTGGTCTTGGCCTTGGTGGTGACGGCAAACTTGAGCCATTCCAAATTGGGCTTCTGCTTGGTAGAGGTGATGATTTCCACCTGGTCTCCGCTTCTGAGCTTATGGCTGATGGGGACCAGTTTGTGGTTCACCTTGGCACCAATGCACTTTTCCCCCACCACGGTATGGACCGCAAAGGCAAAATCAAGGGCCGAGGCGCCTACCGGCAACATTTTTACATCCCCCTTTGGGGTATATACATAGATTTCTTCAGCCAGGAAGGAGACCTTGAAATCCTGAAGGAAATCGATGGAGTTGGAGTCCTGGTTGGTAAGCATGTCCCGGATCTGGTGAAACCATTTGTCAAACCGGTTTTCTTCATCGGTCCCTTCTTTATATTTCCAGTGGGCGGCCAGTCCCTTTTCTGCGATGTCATTCATCCGCTTGGTCCGGATCTGGACTTCCACCCATTTGCCCTGGGGACCCATCACGGTGGTATGCAGGGCTTCATAGCCATTGCTCTTTGGATTGGAAAGCCAGTCGCGGAGCCTTTCAGGTGAAGGGATATATTCATCGGTGATCAGGCTGTATACTTTCCAGCAATCCTCCTTTTCCCTTTCCGGGGGAGAGTTCAGGATGACCCGGATGGCGAAGAGGTCATACACCTCTTCAAAGGACACGCTTTTTTTCTTGATCTTGTTCCAGATGGAATGGATGCTCTTGGGCCTGCCGTAGATTTCAAAGTCGAAATGGCCCTTGGTGAGTTTTTCCTTGATAGGTTTTATAAATTCATTGATATAACGGGTACGTTCACGCTTGGTATTATCCAGTTTCTGGGCGATATAGCGGTAACTGTCCGGCTCCATGTATTTCATGGCCAGGTCTTCCATTTCCGTTTTGATGCTGTAAAGTCCCATGCGATGCGCCAGGGGGGCATAGATGTAGACGGTCTCCGAGGAGATCTTCAGCTGGGATTCCCGTTTCATGCTGTCCAGGGTGCGCATGTTGTGCAGCCGGTCCGCCAGTTTGATCAGGATGACCCTTGGATCATCGGTCAGGGTAAGCAGGATCTTTTTAAAGTTCTCCGCCTGCTTGGAAGTGTTGGTGTCCAGCACATTGGCGATTTTGGTCAGCCCGTCGACAATTTTGGCGATTTCGCTCCCGAATTCCCGCTGGATGTCTTCAAGGTTCAGGTCGGTGTCTTCCACCGTATCGTGCAAAAGTGCACAAATGGTACTTCTCACCCCCAGGCCTATTTCTTCCACGCATATCATGGCTACGGCGAGCGGATGCAGGATATAGGGCTCCCCGCTTTTTCTGCGCATGGTCTTGTGGGCTTCCGCTGACATCTCAAAGGCCGTCCTGACCAGTTCTTTGTCTCCCGGTTTCAGTTTGGGCTTCAGCACCCTGAGCAGGGCACGGTACCGCCTCAGGATCTCTTTTTTTTCCTCTTCCTCGTTCAGGGAATATTTCGGTTTGTCAAGCGTGGTTTCCATCGGCAACGAATTTACACAGAAAAATGAGATGCGGTCCCGGATTGGAATTTTCCCTTCCAATATGCCCAAGTCCGCTTCCTTGTTGTATAACAATCAGGACCCTTCCCCGGTTGACCCGGGGCGGCGGGTCTGCCCCGGGCCCGCAGCCGGGGTATTCCAAAATTTGGTTCCTCCGGCTTCACTTTTCCTTTTTTTTGGCCGAAATGGTTTACTTTTGCCGCCCCAAAAGCGCATGTGGTGAAATTGGTAGACACGTCAGACTTAGGATCTGATGCCGCAAGGTGTGGGGGTTCGAGTCCCTCCATGCGCACTTCCAAAGACTTTCCGCTGGG
>JAJXYG010000376.1 GCA_021780705.1 Bacteroidota bacterium | reverse complement strand
TTGGCTTTCCGGCATATGAGTGCCTATCAGTAGCCTTAATCCGGTGCGTACAATGGAATGGTCGTCTACTATTAATATGCGGAGCATGTCCTGATAATTTATTTCATAATATATAACGAATTTCCCGACTCTTTTATTTCGGGGGAGCCGGATGATCTCACTTGGCGCTGCACCCCTATTTCAGGAAAGCTGGAACTGCAATAAAATACCTGATTTTTCAACCTCTACTCCCTCCACCTTCAAAAAACATGAATTCCACCTAAAAGAGCCACGGCACCAATCACAGGTATTTTCGCGGGGGCCATTCAAGAATCACCCAGTCTGGGCATGGACAGGGACGGAGATTTCCAGGGTACATCCCTCGCCCGGTGCCGAAATGATATTTAATGTCCCGCAATAGAACTCGAGCCGACTCTTGATGTTTCTTAATCCGATACCCCGTTTTCCAAGTTGGGATGGATCAAAGCCCACCCCATTGTCGGATACTTTCAGGAACAAATGCCCGTCTGCTTCCCTGAGTTGAATCAGTGCCTTATCAGCACATGCGTATTTGGTGATGTTATTCAACTGCTCCTGGACAATACGGTAAATCATCAGTTCCTTGCTTTTGTCCAACACCTTTTCTGAGTGAAGAGGTTCCATACACAACCTGACCTTAAGGCCATTTGCCAGGTTGGTATCTTCGGCCAGTTCCTGCAAAGCTTCCTTGAGTCCCAAATCCCCCAGGGAAGGCGCTACCAGGGAATGGGACAATTTTCTGATTTCATTCATTGCCTCGTTGACATAGTCATAGCTCTTGGCCAGCAAATGATCTTCCGGTCGGTGCATCCCATCCTTGATCATGCCTAAATACAATTTGACCGTGGCCA
The DNA here is from genome assembly GCA_021780705.1 of Bacteroidota bacterium. Lineage (GTDB taxonomy): Bacteria > Bacteroidota > Bacteroidia > Chitinophagales > Chitinophagaceae > Ginsengibacter. The sequence goes on along the minus strand of JAJXYG010000376.1, from coordinate 3,298 downwards.
GTATCTGGTTGACATTATCGTGGAGTTCCCGGCCCAGTTCGGCCCTCTCTTTTTCCTGGGCCTGAATGGTAATTTCGGTGATAATCTTCTGTTCATTGAGTTTCTGATCCCTCAGCTCAATTTCCATTTTCTTTCGTTCGGTAATGTCCTGAATGGTACCCAGCATTTCTACCACTTCCCCTTCGGAGTCCAGTTCCAGTGACCCTAGCCCATGCACCCAGGATTCCTGTCCAGTTTTTTGATTGATGATCCGGTATTCCTTATTGAACCTAGTCTTTCTGCCCAAAACTTCCTGCCTGAAATACTTCTCCATCAGATCCTTGTCATCCGGATGCAGGACGCTGGTCCAGGTTTCAATTTCATGAAACGGCTCCGGATCCAATCCGAAAATATGGTCAAGTTCTTCCGAAGATTTCCATTTGCCTACCCGGCAGTCCAGCACATAGCTGCCAATCCGGGATACCCGTTGGGATTCTATGAGGAAGCGTTCACTTTCCTTAAGTTTTTTCTCCGCCTTCATCCTTTCGGTGATATCGGAAGTAAGAATAAAGAGTCCTTCCTTTACGGGTTGTATACTGAATTTGAACCACTGACTGGTACCATCGGGAAAGGTGAATTCATTAACCAGGACCTGGGCAATCCGGTCTTCCATACAGGTCTTTAATACCTGGAAAAGTTCAGTACCCTCGATGCCCGGGTATTTTTCCATTACGGTATGACCAAGTAGCTCGCCATCTGAATATTTACTGAATTCCCTGGCGGTATTGTTGACGAATACGTATTTCCAGTCAAATCCAATTACCTGGATCCCTTCCTTCATGTTTTGAAGCAGGAACCGGTATTTCTCCTCCTTTTCGATCACCTCACGGGTAGTCTCCACCACCCTCTTCTGGAGTTCTTCATTAAATTCTTTCATCTCCTCTTCGAGGTGTTTGCGCTGGGTGATATCATAGCTCATTGCCACATACTGGAAGGGCCTTCCATGGTCATCCATGAAGGGCACAATAATGCTCTCTACCCAGAAGGTGGAACCGTCCTTGGCACGATTGCGAATCTCCCCCTTCCATTCCTCCCCATTGTTTATGGTCAACCACATTTCCCTCATGAATTCCTTGGAATGAAATCCTGAATTCAGGATCCGGTGATCTTTTCCCACTAATTCTTCGGATTTGTAGCCGGAAACCCGGCAGAAATTATTGTTTACCTGTTTAATCAGTCCGTTATGGTCCGCAATGGACAGTATGGAAGATTCATCCAGTGCGTATTTATAATCAGAAGTTTCCTTCAAGCTTTTCTTGAGCGCCTTTTCCACCCTGCCTTTCTGGGTCACATGATCATAAATGGTTTTATAGGCCAGGAACATCATGATGAAAGCCAGTATCTGGAAAAAGGCCAATACCCTGGAAGAATTTTGGGCAATCAATTCATTGCGAACCGTCAGACCCGCCAGGATCTTATTATCTGAATTTTTGATTTCAGAGACCAGGGCATGCACTTGGGCCAGCGCCTGTGTGCCCGGATCTTTAAGCAGGGCCTGCTGCGCTGCGCGCTCCCCTTCTTTTCGGGTTCGGGCAAGGGCTTGCTGGGAGTTGATGAAGGAATTCAGATATCCCCCAATGGAATCCAGCGCGTTTTGATGGTACCCATTTCGCTGGGTAATCCCATTCATGGTTCCCAGGAGAACGGGCAGGGAATCTTCTAACTGGCGGTCGGTAGCCAGGTAGGTTTGGTTTCCCGAGATGAGGTACCCCCAGGTATTTTTTTGAATGTCATCGCAAAGAGCGCCCACCTTCTCTGCAGATAGCAGCAGATCCCGGTTTTCCTGCACCCGTTCTGCCTTCTTATTCGTCATCTGACTGCTTCGGTCCAGGGCAACAAATATCAGGCTGCGGACCAGGAATATCAGCACAAAGTAGGCTGCCACCCTCTTGGTGAAGGAGAACTGTACATTGACCAGCCCCGGATTATTAAATGCTCCAAAGAACAAGATGACGAACAAAATGGCCGTGAGCAGGGAGGTCGGCACATTGAGGTTGATGGTATCCAGAAAACTGATCCCAAATACGTGATTGATCACAATCAGAAAAGAGCTGGGCAGAATGGCAATCAACAATATCTGTATCAGCAGATTATATTTTTGCCTGGTGATCAGCTGAAAGGCCAGACCCAGCAACAGAAAATTCAGCGATATTACCCGGCTGATCCTGCCTGGGCTTTCATAGGAAGCCGGGGCGGGTGTGCCATGATTCAGCAGGAAACCCAAATCCAGATTCCAATTGAAAATATAGGAGGATAGGGAAACCGCGCCTATCGCGATCAGGAGGTAAGAAAGGACCAGTACCGTCCGCTTGCGACGGGTTGTGAGTGCAGGAGCATCTTTCAGTATCCAGATTACAATTCCGGAAAGCAGGAAGCAGAAGGCAGTGAGGTACCTCATACTGCCAAACCCGGGGATGATGCTGGTAAATCTTTTGATGTGAAAAAGCCAACCGATAGTCACCAGGCTTCCGATCCCCATGGTCAGGATACCTGATACCTTCGTCATCAGAGTTGATGATATATGAAATCTCTTCATTTTCTTATGGTTTGACCCGGTATGGATAACAAATTCTGGCCCTCATTGAAATTTCAACAAGTTGATTTTTACTATTTTGGGTCAACCATTCATGGATTTTTTTGAGAAATAAGAAGGGAAATCAAACTAATGACCTGAACGTCAGGGCCTGTCTCAATGGATAAGAAACCCCTAAAACCATTCCAATTATCCCTATCCGCAATTCTTCCAGTATTTACGGACTTTTTATTCCTAAATCCAAATAGTCCAACGAATAAAGCGGGGATATTATTTTATTTACCGCATAAATAAACAGGGTTGGAGTAACCCCGGTCTCATATATTTTTTTCTTTCATTTCTCAGTAAGCACCTCCCTCTGGTGAGAAATGGAGCAAATCAAGGTCCCCAGGCTGCTTTCTACTCAATAACAAGCAACTAATATTCAATTGATTCCATCAGATTCCTATGGTGTCAAAAACCGCGACCTTTCTCCAAAGATGTGCGCACTCCTCCACAAACTGCAGATGTACGGGGTCTGTCTGATAGGCGTCCTGGTCTTCCCTGGTGTCAAAAAGGAGAAGCCAGGAGAGATCGTAAGTGCTGTCTATCACTTCCCGGCGGGTCGAAGCGGGTTTGCCAATATGGAATTCCCGGATGGTGGGGGCACTGGAAAGTCTTTCCAGCCCCTGGGTGAGTTGTCTCAGGGCTTCCGGATCCCCCGGCTGGTGGAGATAGAAAAATACG
>JAJXYG010000069.1 GCA_021780705.1 Bacteroidota bacterium | reverse complement strand
TGAAAAATTTGTGGCCGTGAACATACGATTTTGAAAATTAAATGGTCTTTCAGGCGCTCACATACACTGACCCCATACCCGATCCCGACTTCTCCGGGACAATTACCATCCCAGGATCCAGGCAAATATCAGGGGGGCGACAATGGTGGCATCACTTTCTACAATGAATTTAGGGGTATGAATGTCCAGTTTTCCCCAGGTGATCTTTTCATTGGGTACCGCTCCGGAGTAGGATCCGTAGGAGGTCGTGGAATCCGAGATCTGGCAGAAATAACTCCAGAAGGGCACGTCATGCCATTCCAGATCCTGGTACATCATGGGTACCACGCAAATCGGAAAATCTCCGGCAATACCTCCGCCAATCTGAAAAAATCCAACCCCCTTGCCGGAAGAGTGCTTGCGGTACCATTCACTCAAGGTCACCATGTATTCAATCCCGCTTTTCATCGTGGAAGCCTTCAGCTCCCCTTTGATGACATAGGACGCAAAAATATTACCCATAGTGCTGTCCTCCCATCCCGGAACCACGATGGGGATATTCTTTTCGGCGGCAGCCAGCATCCAGCTGTGTTTGGGGTCTATTTCATAATATTGCTCCAGTACCCCGCTCTTCAGCATCTGGTACATGTACTCATGGGGAAAATACCGCTCCCCTTTGCTTTCAGCGTCCTTCCATATCTTAAAGATGTGCTGCTGGATCCTGCGGAATGCCTCTTCTTCCGGGATGCAGGTATCGGTCACCCGGTTGTAATGATTTTCCAGCAAATCCCATTCCTCCTTCGGGCTGAGATCCCGGTAGTGGGGAACCCGCTTGTAATGGCTGTGCGCCACCAGGTTCATGATGTCTTCTTCCAGGTTCGCCCCCGTACAACTGATGATGGAGACCTTGTCTGCACGGATCATCTCTGCAAAGGAAATCCCCAGTTCTGCCGTGCTCATGGCTCCCGCAAGGGTCACCATCATTTTTCCTCCTTCGTCGATCAGGGTTTCATAACCCCTGGCGGCATCCAGCAGTGCGGCGGCATTAAAATGGCGGTAATGGGTTTCAATAAATGCGGAAACGGGTCCTTTTTGCATAACAGTGCTTTTATCGATTCTGCCTCCGTGGGAGGGATGTGCAAAAATAAAATTTTTTGCACTAGCCCCGGCGGGTTTTCTTGAACGCTCCCGCTCTTCTTGCACCGATATTTGCAAAGTGACCGTATCTGGTAATAGAAGGGTGCTGACGGCACGGGAAGGAGGCTTTTTTTTAACGAAAAATTTGTTTAATGAAGCGAACCCTGTAATTTAGATACAGGCATTCAATCCACCTGAAAATTTTGGATTGCTTTTATGGGAATCAGTCAAAGGTTCGCTTTGAAGCGCAGGAATCTTTTGCTGATGGAGTCTAAAGAACCAAAGTTGTCTGCCACCCAAAAAGTATGAAAATTTTTTCCATCGTAGGAGCCAGGCCCCAGTTTATCAAATTAGCCCCCCTTTCTGCCGCACTGGCCCCATTCCATGAAGAAATACTGGTCCATACCGGACAGCATTATGATTATGCCATGTCGGGCAGGATGTTCCGGGACTTAGGCATCCGCAACCCCGACGTCCACCTGGAAGTGCAAAAGGACAATTCCACGGTCCAGGTAGCAGAAATGATCCTGAAGCTGGAAAAGGAGATGATAAGGGTGGCCCCCGATCTGGTGCTGGTATTCGGAGATACCAATTCCACCCTGGCTGGCGCGCTGGCTGCAGAAAAATGCGGGGTGCCCCTGCTTCATATTGAAGCAGGACTGCGCAGTTTTAACCGGGCCATGCCGGAAGAACTCAACCGGGTTACTGCCGACCACATCGCTTCCTATCTTTTTGCTCCCAGCCCCACCGCGGTCAGCAACCTGCACAAGGAGGGACTCACCGAAAATATCACCCTCACCGGGGACATCATGGTAGATACCCTGCACGACAACCTGGAAGCAGCCCTGCAATTTTCCACCATGATTACCCAGCTGGGACTAAAAAAAAATGCCTATTACCTGCTTACCCTGCACCGCAACTATAATGTGGATGATGCGGCCACCCTGGTTCATATCTTGAGTGAACTCGGAAAACTGGAGGAGACCATCGTCTTTCCCATGCATCCCCGGACCCGAAAGATGCTGCATCCCAATTTCGAAATGCCCCGCAACATCCTGCTCACCGAACCCCTCGGGTACCTGGATTTCATTACCCTGGAATATTATGCCGCCAAGATCATCACGGATTCCGGGGGGATCCAAAAGGAAGCCTACCTGCTCAAAAAACCCTGCATTACCCTTAGAACCGAAACCGAATGGGTAGAAACGGTCGAGGAAAAATGGAACCTGCTGCTTAATCCCGGAGCAAAGGATCTGGTGAACCCGATCCGGGAATTCTCTGCGCCGGTAAGGCAATATCCGATTTTCGGCAATAAGGTAGCGGCAAAGATGGTGGAAGCCATCAACCGGATTCGGCTGTAGGGTCTCTGCACGTACCGCGGCACCCGGGGGTCTTTTTCAAATCCTTTTAAATTGTTAAAGATTGGTTTTCCCGCAAGAGGGCTTAAACGTCATACGTTTCAATACATCCAAGTGGTTGCAGGGCCTGGATTTAGGATTTGGCCTGCAAATTATGGCATCAAATTAGCATGTATTGATTTAAATTAACCATTATGAAAAAAATTCTATTGCTATTCTCTTTGTTTCTGGTGTTCAGTGCCCAGAAAACACAGGCGCAGTTAAGGATAAATGTGAATATCGGTCTGCAGCCATTATGGGGCCCCGTAGGTTATGATTATGTAGATTATTACTATTTGCCGGATATGGATGTGTATTATGATGTGCCGCGAGGGATGTTCGTCTATCTGGATGACGGCCGCTGGGTTTTTGCTGCCCACCTGCCACCGAGGTATGGCCATTATGATTTGTACCGGAGTTATAAAGTAGTGATCAACCGGCGTAATCCCTGGATGGATGATGATTATTACCGCGATCATTACCGTGGATACCGGGGCAGGTTCCAGCCGGTAATCAGGGACAGCCACGATGACCGCTATTTCAGAGACCGCCGTCCCGAGTACCGGGAATACCACCGCGATGACGACCATCGCGATTACCACGACAATGGACGCCATGAAGGTCATGACAGGGGGGAACACCGCGGCAGAGGCAGGGGCAGAGGAGACGATGACTAAGAATGGTGGATTATAATAAATATCCATACCGCCCCCGCAATTCGGGGGCGGTATGGCTTTAAGGACTTCCCTCCTTTTGCAGATCGGATCACCCTATGCGGTCTTTTTTTGTTTAGCGCTTCTGTGGGCCCCATTGATCTAACCAACCCATACCATAGGAATAGGGGAGCGCGGATTAGCATTACACTAAAAAAGCAAAGCTTACCCATTCTCATCAATAGGCGATCTGAAATATACCATCGAGGGGTGCTGGAACCATGTCACCTGAAGACCATACCAACAAATGGATAACCCCTTGTATAATTGCAAACAGGGGGTGGTACTTGTAGTCATATATCAGAGTGGTTGCTTTGAAAAGGCCGTATGCTATGACGGCACCCGCTTACGCTTAAAGACATCATGAGGGTGTGACTGGGTTTCGGCGTATTTGATTTTTCGTCACCATAGTCGGCCCCTAAATTCTCTCCCCCCATATTTTATATTTTCTCCAGCAATTCTTTTTTCACAAATTCGTAGGCGTGGGTAATCTCATAAGATATATCAGGCCTTAATAGCCCTTCCATGTCACTTAAGAAATCCTGGTTGGAAATTTTTTCCCCCAGGTTTTCCAGGTATTCCCTTTGTGTTACACTATGGTTTTCTTCTCTCATATAGAAATTCCATGCTTCGAGAATTTTGCCAGTGTCAATATTCTTGCGTGTGATTGCAAACCATAAGTCAAATAAATCCCTTCCTTTTCGCCTTTGGTACAACGCACGCATTTTGGTTCCCAATAATTCAGCTAACTGATAAGTTGGTATCAAAACATCACCGGTAAACCATTCAGACTGCACCACATGTTTTACCTCTTGAACACCATAAATAGAGTGATGTTCCCTGCAATTGACTTCAACTTTCAATCTTAAAGGAATTCCACCCTCTGATTCAAACCGGTATATCAGTGTATTGTTATGGCGCTTTTGTTTACGTCTTGGAGAGTCACCCA
>JAJXYG010000079.1 GCA_021780705.1 Bacteroidota bacterium | reverse complement strand
ACGAGGAGTTTCCGGTATTTACCACCGGGGGAAAGCTTCTTTTTTCCCGAAGCGGGTACCAGCAGGTCCCGGAATTTGTGGTCAAACACGGTAGCACCATCCGGAAGATCCGAACTCGTGCAAACGGGCTTACCAGCCAGTTCAGCTACCGCAACGGCAGGCTGGTATATGCCAGCTACCGGCCGGACCATAGGTGGGGATACCGCGATTATAGCGAGTTGCGGGTCCTCAACATCGCTACCGGGAAAGAAAGAAAGCTTACCAGCCGAACCAAGTATTTTTCTCCTGATATCAACCAGGAGGGCACCCGTATTGTGGCCGTCCGGGAATCCCCCGATACGCATTGCCACCTGGACCTCCTGGACGGCCATAACGGAAAGCTGATTGATAGCCTCCCCAATCCTGACCACCTGTTCTACACCTTTCCCAAATTCTATGGAAAGGACCAGGTCCTTTCTGCCGTCAGGAATTCTGCCGGGGAAATGTCCCTGGCGCTGATCCATATCCCGGACGGGAAGCCGACCTATCTCACTCCTTTCTCCTATAGTGTACTGGGATATCCGGTGGTAAAGGACGATACCGTATACTACACCTTTGCTGACCACCGCAACGACGTCCTTTTTGCCTATACTTTTTCAGACCATAAAATCTGGCGGCTGGACCTTCCGCACACCGAAGGAATTGGGGCCTACCAGCCGGCGGTAAACGACAGCCAGATCGTGTGGAGCACTTTTACGGCAGATGGGTTCCGGCTCAGAAGCGCCCTGAAAAACAAGGTGAGGTTTTCCGCGCAATCTTCAGAAGAGGTAGAATCTGCCACCTCAGATTTTGAGGTAAGTGCGCTCACTCATAAGGGGGCGGACCTCCTGCAGCAGGTACCCAGGGACAGTTTTAGAGTATCCAGGTACAGGAAGAGCTATAAGTTGTTCCATTTTCACAGCATCCAGCCTAGCGCCAGCGATCCGAACTATTCTTTATCGCTATTGAGTGAAAATATTTTGAATACCTTCCAGTCCCAGGTGGGATACACCTATAACAGGGCAGAACGGTATAACCAGTTCAATTTCAGCGGCACCTATGGGGGATTTTTCCCCTTCCTTTCAGCCGGGGTCAATTACACCCTGGACCGGCGCACCTATTTTCACGGCAACACAATTAAATTCAATGAGTTATCTCCTTATGTAGGCTTTAATATCCCGCTGGATTTCAGCAGAGGCCGTTCTTTTACCTACCTGAACATCGGGTCCCAGTACGGGCTCAATCTTACTAGGTTCCAGGGTCCCTACAAGGATACCCTGAAAAATGTGTCCTATGGATACAGCAGCAATTACCTGTCCTTAACCCACCAGGGCCTGTCCACCCTCCAGGAAGTCTTCCCGCATTTTGCCCAAACCCTGGACCTGACCTACGCCCTGCCTACTACCCGGTACCACGGGTACCAGTTTGTGGCCAGCGGAAAATTGTACTTCCCGGGACTTTTCAAGACCCACAGCCTGATGGTAAGTGGAGCCTATCTGGCCCAGGATACCCTGAGACAAATCAATTTTGCCAGTGGATTTCCCTTTTCAAGGGGTTATGCTGCGGTAAATCTGTCCAGAATGTACAAGTGGGGGGTCAATTACCAGCTCCCGCTTCTTTATCCGGACGCCGGATTTGGGGATCTCGTGTACCTGCTCAGGGTGCGGCTCAATGCCTTTTATGACGATACCTGGGTGAAAGACTATAATTATGACCAAAGCGCATTCAGAGCCACCTTCCGGTCCGCAGGCCTGGAGCTATTTTTTGACACCAAATGGTGGAACCAGGCTTCCGTGTCGATAGGGCTGCGATACAGCCATCTGTTCGACCCGGATCTATTTGGCGGACCGGGACCCAATCGCTGGGAAATCATCCTGCCGGTAAATATATTTAACCAAAATTGAACCGATTTTTTTCACCCATGCCTTTCTTCGTGGCATGATTTTTACTAATTTAGGCAATAGTTAAAGATTCAGAAACCTCAAGTCATGTCCAAATCCGGCCGCCACAAAAAGAAGAAAAAATCCTCCGGTGCCCTTTATTTCCTGGCTTTTACCGCCATTACGGCGGTAGCCGCAATCTACATCATCAAAGAGGGGGAAAGAATCAAAAAGGAAAACGAGTTGCTTTCCTATGAGGTCTGGTAATTGGGTAATCTCCGGGTAGTCGCTCGGGTATTTCCTCACACTTTTCATCCATTTCCTATGATTGTTATAGGTGGTTATTTCAGCATAGCCCTTCCTGTGATCTTTGTTTCTTGATGGAGGATTGAAGAAAAGCCAATATTTTTGCAAAAAAAATAATCCTGATGAAAATAGAAATCGGCACACAGGCTCCTGGTTTTACCTTATACAACTCAGACAAAAAAGAAGTCTCCCTGAAGGAATTCCAGGGCAAAAACGTCCTGATCCTTTTTTTCCCATTGGCTTTCTCCAGCGTATGTACCGCAGAACTCTGCCAGATGAGGGATGATATAGCCAGGTATAACCAAAGCAATGCAGAGGTGCTGGCTATTTCAGTGGACTCCCCCCACACCCTGGCCAAGTTCAAGGAGGACCAGCATCTGAACTTCACCCTGCTCAGTGACTTCAACAAGGAAGTATCCGCCCAATACGGATCCCTCTACGAAACCTTCGCCCTGGGGATGAAAGGAGTAAGCAAGAGAAGCGCATTTGTAATAGATAAGGATGGGGTGATACGGTATGCTGAGGTGCTGGAAAATGCCGGGGAACAACCCAATTATGAGGCTATCGACGCTTGTCTTTCCTCACTTAATTAATTGGTATCCAAACCCAAAATATCCTGAGGAACACTAATTTGTGATGGACATCACACAATTAAAAAAGTTCTGGTTCGTTTAGAGAAGAATCAGGGGAGAATGGAGGGTTTTCCGGAGTAATCCGGGCATGCCTTATTTTTTCACCTGAAAGAAAGTTCGTAATTTTGATTTGACCAATTTTCCCTATTGAAGAAAATTTACTACATATTTCTTTTTATTGTCGGTTTTAATTTCAGCGCAGCGGCTCAAATCAAATCCAGTTTCATTAACGATGACGAAGTGAAAGTGGTGAAATTTTACCCCAACCCGGCCGTGAGCTTTATCAACTTTGAATTCCAGAAGGATTTTGATACAAACAATACCTACACCCTGTACATTTATAATTTCATAGGCAAAAAGATGCTTGAACTGAAGCTGAATGAGGAGAAAATGACCGTCATGCTCAATGGCTTCTACAGGGGGGTATATATCTTCCAGATCAGGGACAATACCGGCAATATCATTGAATCCGGTAAATTTCAGGTGATCAATTAACCCGGTGCTGAGGGGGGACCTTCGCGGCCAGAATGCTGCCACCGGGATACCGGAAAATTCCAAACACTGTAATTCCTTAAAAAAGTTATTGGTCTGAACCAGTTTTACTCGTAACATTGCGGTCCTGTTCCATTTAGGACTTTGGAATACGGGATGTAGCGCAGCCCGGTAGCGCACCACGTTCGGGACGTGGGGGCCGCTGGTTCGAATCCAGTCATCCCGACTGAGTGTTATTATAACTTATTGACTATTAATATTTAATTTATAAGTTAGATAGCAGTATAGAATTTATCGAGAAGATTGAATTTTTGAATTGGTATTTAGATGATTTGCAATTCTATCAGACTTTCACATATACCAGTACCCAATGCAATCTATCACTTCTTAAAGGGTAAGACTTTACTTCCATCTTATTTTCCCTGATTCAGCAGTTCTACCTTCTTTAAACTCTCCATTTTGCTCCATTTCTAGCTTCAAAACATTTTTCTCAGCTTTATAGAATTATGTGGCAATAGGCCTAACAGTCAGGTATCTTTAATGAGTCGTATATCCACTATCCCTGACAACTCCTTCAACGATAATTCAGCAAGGTTAGCCATGTAAATAGATTCATTTACACAATATGTCCAAGATTCATTAAGGAATATTAAATATTGGGGTATTATCGCTATTGAAATTAATAACGATCCATACTCTGCCCATTCTTTTGCAAAGGTCTATAGTTATTATTCTGCTAACGTTCAGCAATTGAGCACCTATTCTCGTGTACGTTTCACCCGATTGTTTAAAGGTAATACTTTCTAAAAGCCCGTCAAGTCGTTTTTCCAAAGCAATATTTTCCACTGTG
>JAJXYG010000062.1 GCA_021780705.1 Bacteroidota bacterium | reverse complement strand
CGTCCAATGAATCTTCCTTTCAAATTCATGTTTTCTGACCTTGCAATCCTGCTTGGTACATATCCTGCAGGAAAATTCCTGGCATCCATCGGCATGAACAAATAGTTCCACAGATTCCCTGAAATTACCTCGTATCAATTTGGACAGATCATCTATTTCATCATGGGCTTCATTCAAGTTGAGGTACCAGGGCAGGGTTACATGGCAATCGCAATGAAGTTTGCTGCCATATTTTATGATCCGCAGATTGTGCAGGTCAATCCAGTTTTCCCTTCGATTTTCCTCCAGTAAAGAAACCACACTATCCAGCAACTGGACATCCGCCTCATCCATGATCCCAGCCACTGAAGACCGGAGTACCCGGTAGCCAGTTAGGATAATGATCCCAGCAAAAATGATCGAAACAACTCCGTCCCAATAGAATGCCCCAGTAAAATAAATCAGTACCAAGCCCAGAATTATTCCCACGGTGGTGTAACTGTCTGATATAAGATGCTTCCCCCCTGAAATCAGAGGTAGGGACCCGTTCTTTTTTCCAGTTTTCACACAAATTCTGCCAACAAAGTAATTAATTAGCCCGGTCAAACTTACCAGGTAAATCCCCATATCCACCTTGGCAATTTCATGAGGGTTGACAAAGCTTTGGATTGCCTCATAAATGATCACCATTCCGGCCACCATAACCAGGAAACCCTCGAAGGCGGCAGAAATGAATTCAATCTTTCCATGGCCATAGGGATGGCCCCGGTCCTTGGGTCTTTGAGAAAAGGTCAGACTGAACAGTCCGATCAGACCGGACAGGATATTTACAAACCCCTCCAGTGCATCGGTAAGTATGGCCAGTGATCCTGTGATCATCCATGCGACCAGTTTTATGATCACAAGCAGGATGGCCACTCCCGTAATTACCTTTTGAAGCCTGATATTTTCTCCTGAAGCGGACAAAGGCGAATATTTGGTGTATCGCAAAATACAAAGTAAACACCAAAAGGGCTACCTACCCTTCATCAAATAGTTCATCGTGAAGGGCAAAAAAATGCTTTAATTTTGTTCCATGCGCAAAACGCTTTACATATTGGGCAGTTCCCTGCGGCTCACCATGCAGGAACTTAGAGTCAACAAGCTTCGAACAGCCCTTTCCCTTATAGGGATTTCCTTCGGGATTTTTTGTATCATAGGTGTCCTCGCCACTGTCAACAGCCTGGAAACCAATATCCAAAACCAGATAAACAGTCTTGGGACCAATACTGTTTATATCGACAAATGGGTATATACCGGGGGTCCGGATTATCCCTGGTGGAAATTTATCAACCGTCCGGTTCCAAAATTTGATGAAGTCAATTTCATCAAACAAAGAAGTCAACTGGCCAAGAATGTGGCCTTTGAAATGAATACCAGGCTTAATGTGGAGTATGACAGCTATGCGTTGGAGGATGTCAATATTTTTGGGGTCAGTGAAGAGGAAAACGACATCCAGCCAATCACAATGGCCTATGGCAGGTATTTTTCAGGTGCTGAGTTCGCGTACGGCAGCCCCGTAACCATTATAGGGTATAACAATGCGGAAAACCTTTTTTATGACCCCTCCCTGGCGGTGGGAAAAGAAGTGAAGATCGGAGGCAAAAAAGCCACTATTATAGGAGTGATCAAAAAAACCGGAACCAATATGATGGGGCTGGATTATGACCAGTGCTTTATGATGCCCTACCGGTTCGCCAGACAGGTATTTAACGAGCGTACCAGCAGCCCCAAGATCATCGTCAACGGGAAAGCAGGCGTAAGTGGGGATGCACTTGCCAATGAACTGGAGGGAGTGATGCGTTCCATTCACAAGTTGGGCCCGAAGGTGGAAGATGATTTTGCCCTGAATAAGATTAGTAGTTTCAGTGACAGGGTAAGTTCCCTGTTTACCAGTATCAATATTGGTGGCTGTGCCATTGGCATATTAAGCTTGATCGTAGGAGCTTTTGGCATTGCCAATATCATGTTTGTGACTGTGAAAGAACGCACGGCAATTATAGGGTTGAAAAAGGCCATCGGAGCCCGAAAGAGAAGTATTCTGTCTGAATTCCTTTTGGAAGCTGCCATTATTTGTGTAATGGGTGGGATTATTGGTCTATTGCTGGTATATATTCTGACCGTAGTACTTTCCAAAGCTTTCAGTTTTCCCGTATTCATTTCTGCTGGTATATTTACACTGGCAATATCAATATGTATTATCATTGGTATATTGGCCGGATTCATCCCGGCATTTAATGCCTCCAGGCTGGATCCGGTGGTGGCAATTCGCTCCAAATAATTAATTATGGCGGTTATTTTGGGTATTGAATCTTCATGCGACGAGACAGCAGCCTCAGTCTGTCGTGACGGGTGGATTCTTAGCAATGTTATTGCATCGCAGAAAGTCCATGAACTATATGGCGGGGTGGTTCCTGAACTTGCTTCCAGGGCTCACCTGGAATCTATCGTGCCGGTGGTGGAACTGGCATTGCAAAAAGCTGAATTACCCTTGGAGGAAGTGGATGCCTTTGCCTTTACCCAGGCCCCGGGACTCATCGGCGCCCTCCTGGTGGGTACTGAATTTTCCAAATCCCTGTCACTGGCTATGGGCAAACCGCTGATAGCGGTCCACCATATGCAGGCCCATGTATTGGCCAATACAATTCAAATTTGGGGGAAGGACACCCCGATACCCTCCTTTCCGTTTTTATGCCTAACTGTAAGTGGCGGCCATACCCAAATTGTGCTATGTAAGGATTTCCTTACCATGAAGGTTATCGGGCAGACTCTGGATGATGCAGCAGGCGAGGCATTTGATAAAACGGCCAAGATTTTGGGGCTACCCTACCCCGGAGGACCCTTGATAGACCGGTATGCAAAAGACGGAAACCCTTTACGGTTCAAGTTTCCGGAACCCCGGATTGAAGGGCTGGACTTCAGCTTCAGTGGTCTAAAGACTTCCATACATTATTTTATCCGGGATGAAACTGAAAAAAACCCAAATTTTATCCAGGAAAACCTGCCGGATATTTGCGCCTCCATTCAACACCGGATCGTTTCCATACTACTGATAAAATTGAAGCTGGCCGCAGATTCTACGGGAATAAAGGACATCTGTATCGCAGGTGGGGTAAGTGCCAATTCAACCCTGCGCAATGCCTTCAGAGAATTGGGGGAGACAGAAGGTTGGAATACCTTTATCCCTGAGTTTCAGTATTGCACTGACAATGCTGCCATGATAGCCATTACTGGGTATTACAAGTACCTGGAAGGGCAGTTTGAATCCCTTTCGGTAACCCCGCAGGCAAGGGCTCCGTTTTAGAATGGTCGCAGGTCAGCTGACATTTCTATTTTTATTTAACAGTCTTGGCAAATAATTACTTTCAATTTAAGGAATTTACCATAGCGCAGGAACGCTGCAGTATGAAGGTTTGTACGGACTCATGCCTCTTTGGAGCATGGGCTGCCGAGCGTGTTGCCCGCACCTCACCTACTCCTCAGGGAATTCTGGATATTGGCACTGGCACAGGGCTGCTCAGTTTGATGATGGCCCAAAAAAACCCAGGGAAGATTGAGGCGGTGGAAATAGATCCGGAATCTGCCGGCCAGGCGAGGGAAAATTTTGACAACAGTCCCTGGAAGGATAGAATTCATCTATTCCTTTCTGATATAAAGCATTATAATACAACCTCTCGATACGACTGGATCATCAGCAATCCTCCATTTTTTGAAAACGATTTACGATCCCCTGATGAGGGAATCAACCGGGCAAGACATAATACCGGGTTGGAAGTAGATGAATTATTACCTATAGTGTCCGGGCTCCTGGCACAATCAGGGTCTTTTTCCCTTCTGCTCCCTGAGTCCAGAGCGCTGCGTTTCGAAAACAGGGCCGCGGAATTTGGGCTGTTTGCCTCGCGGGAGCTCAAGGTCAGACAATCTCCCAAACATCCCCCATTCCGATCCTTTTTAATTCTTCAAAAAGAAAAGCAAATCCGGGAATCCTCCGAGATGGCCATCACCGGAATCAAGGGAAGGTATACTCCGGAATTTTTGGAGTTATTAAGACCCTACTACCTTAAGCTTTGAAAGGCGCTCAAAGGCCGGCATACTCCTTTAGATAACTGTATTTTTCTGTCAGTTCCCCGTTACGCACCATAGTCGCATTCCCCAGTGTTTCTGAACCGCCTG
>JAJXYG010000102.1 GCA_021780705.1 Bacteroidota bacterium | reverse complement strand
ACCCTCGCGGAAACCAGATATGGATGCTGACATCAATGCCAGCAAAAATATTGCCGCGCGCAGGCGTTGCCAAAACCATCCTGAAAACTCGGCTATGTATTGTACTTTGAATCACTAGTCAGGGTTAAATACCCCGGCAGCTCGGCTAGCGGGGTAGTTTATTATCGGAAATGGACTTGGATGGGTAATTGAATTTGGGTATCAAAATCTGCGGGTAATCCTCCATGTGCTCCCCTCTTGTTCAAGTTATTATTCTTTTACGTGTACAGTTGACCCGGGTGAGGGAAGAAACCCAGTTATATCCGGTCTGGAGGCAAGCGCCTGGTTGATTACTTCAAGGATCCTTTTTCTTTCCATTCCTTCCAGCGTCAACCGGGGAGCCCTGACCCGTTCAGAACCAATTCCTGTTTGCGCCTCCGCCAGCTTGATATACTGCACCAGTTTGGGATGGATATCCAGTTCAAGAAGGGGCATAAACCATCGGTTCAGGGCAAGAGCCTCCTGTATTCTGCCGGATTTGACCAGATGATACAGTGCCACTGTCTCTGCCGGAAAGGCGCATACAAGCCCAGCTACCCAGCCATCTGCTCCCAGCACCATCTCTTCCAGCGCCAGGGTGTCAACTCCGCATAGAATCTTGAGGCGGTCCCCCAGGCGGTTGCGCAACCTGGTTACATTGGCCGGATCCCTCGTGGATTCCTTCACTGCCTGAATATTTTTATGTGAAACCAATTGTTCAAACATGGGCAGGGTAACTTCAATTTTGTAATCCACCGGGTTGTTATATATCATGATGGGCAAATCCGTTTCGGAGGCAATAGTGCTGAAAAAGGCCACCGTTTCCCTGGGATCGCTATAATATCGCATAGGCGGCAGCACCATCAATCCGGCGCATCCCCAAGTCTCCGCCAGTTTTACCTGCCTGATGGCTTCCCGGGTCGCCCCTTCAGCAATATTGAGGATTAAGGGGACTCTGCCAGCTATTTCTTCGATGGCAGATTTTACCAGAATTTCTTTTTCTTCCAGGGTAAGGACACTTGCCTCACCCAGACTTCCCGCAAGGATGATTCCATGTACCCCCGCGGTGAGCTGGGCTGCCAGATTTTTTTTGAATAGCGGAATCGACAATTGGTCTTCCTCATTAAATTGGGTGGTAAGAGCAGGGTACACCCCGTTCCAGTCTACAAGCATAAAAATGGTTTTGACAAAATTATAAGTTTTAGAACTCCCAGAACCACTCTATTGTATATTTCCTGTATGTGAATGGGGGCGGGGCTGTCTGATTTTTGGTTAGTTTCAATTATTCAGAATTGAATACCTGATAGAATCATTCGGTTGCAAGGGGTTGTATTTTTGTTAAGAAAACTACGGACCTTTGGCCTTCAAATTGATCCATTATATCTTTCAATCACTGAAAACACAATTCAATTCACCGACCATGCCACTTCATTTTTTGCGATTCTGGAATCAACGCCTAGTCTCCCTTTCCCGGATGTATTGTATTATTTTTCTTTCCTGGTTTTTGGGTGGCCCCTTATTGGGGTATTCCCAGGTAAAGCCTTCAGAGGAAACGCAAAATTCGGTGACCGATTCCTTGCCTGGGCTGGATTCCCATTCCTACCTAATGCCCTATAACCGGATAATTGATGGGTTAGGAACTGCTATAGAATTCGGTACCCCCCACAAGGAAAATCACAGCCTGGATGCCACCTTGCTCCCGGATCATCGAACAGTGGCGGTAGAAGACCGATACGGGGTCGCCTTCATTGATTGGAAAAATAACCGGCTGATTAGCAGGTTTGCTTATCAAAATTTTCCCACAGGAGAAGGGTTAATGAGTGTATACAGTGGCATAAAATCAATTGAGATCCAGGGCAAGACCCATATTTTCTGGAGCGCTTCTGATAACCGGAATTCTTATGTGCTCGAAGCGGTTTGGACCGGGGACACTGCTTCTGTTATCAATGTATATCCATTCTATGCCATGAGTCCCGCTCCCCTGGCACTGGCCAATGACCTGTGGGTTCGAAAGGAAGGGGCAGGTTATTATATGTATGTGGTCCTGAATGGAAATAGCCAACTGGAAAAAATCCGCCTTTCAGACAAGAAGATGATCTGGGAAACCCCTACCGGAATGGCGCCATACGGGATTACGGTGACTGGCAATAAGGCATATGTGACCAATTGGGCAGGGCCGGTTCCCGCCGACTCAAGCCTTGAAACGGCGGGGATCCCTTATGGAGAGGTTTATATCAAACATGCCACGGGTGGCACCCTGATGGGCACAGTTTCAGTGATCGATACCAGGAATGGAAAATTGGTAAAGGAAATTCAGGTGGGACTTCATCCCAATGCCGTTGTCTGCAACAGCTCAGGAAGCCAGGTTTATGTGGCCAATGGCAATAGCGATAATGTGTCGGTAATTACTACCGCCGATGACCAGGTAGTCAGGACAATTTCGGTTCGGCTCAATGGAGAAAAAGATCGACTGATTGGCGACTCACCCAATGCTCTGGCGCTCAGCACGGATAACCAAACCCTGTATGTGGCAAACGGACTTGACAATGCCATTGCGGTAATCCGTTTGGGAGCGGGGTTTGGTTCGCAGGAAGGCCACGACAGCCTGATGGGTTTTATTCCCACCCAGGCATACCCGGGCGGGATTGTCGTGGAGGGAAACCGGATGCTTGTTACCAATCTTGAGGGAATAGGAGCCCGGGTAGAAGTCAACGGCGCCTACAACTCACATATTCAGCAGGCTACGGTATCCCTTATGGACATTCCTTCTGATCAGGAATTACCCGGGCTGACCCAAAAAGTGAAGCGGCTCAATCTGCAGTTCAGAAACCACCTGGCGATGATCCTTCCCAGAGAACACATCGCCCCTCGCCCGGTGCCAGAGCGCATCGGCGAGCCCTCCACCATTAAACATGTCATTTATATAATCAAGGAAAACCGGACGTATGATCAGGTTATGGGTGACATGTCCCAGGGAAATGGCGATCCTTCCCTTTGCGTATTTGGAGATTCCGTCACCCCTAATGCGCATGCAATTGCTGCGCAGTTTGGCCTGATGGATAATTATTATGCTTCCGGCAAATCGTCCGCCGAAGGACACCAATGGACCGATGCGGCTATGGTCACAGATTATATTGAAAAGAATGTGAGGGCATGGTTTAGAAGTTACCCTCATGTACAGCAAGATGCCCTGGTGGAAAGCGATGCCGGCTTCATCTGGAATCAGGCGCTAGACCATGGCAAAACCGTTCGAATATTCGGGGAAGCCTGCGTACCAAAATATGCAGACAGTCTCACCTGGACGGATATCTATTCCCGGTACAAAGAAGGCAAGCCTTTTGATTTTCAGAATATAACCACCATATCAAGGGTGGCACCCATATTAAGCCAGTCCTATCCGGGGTATGACAGCCACCGGATCACCGACCAGATTCGGGCAAGCGCCTTTATTAAGGAATTAAAAAGTTTTGAATCAGGGGCGCGAAGCCCCTTTCCAAACCTGGTCATTATCGCACTTCCTGATGACCATACTTCGGGTATGCAACCAGGTCTGCCTATTCCCAGGGCAGCGGTGGCTGACAATGACCTCGCCCTCGGCCGGATTGTAGAGGCGATCAGCCACAGTATCTATTGGGACAGTACCGCCATTTTTGTGACCGAAGACGATTCCCAGGACGGATGGGACCACGTATCTGCCTATCGCACTACCGGATTTGTCATAAGCCCCTGGTCAAAGCCTTCCGCGGTGATTCATGCCAATTACAATCAAACCTGTATCGTAAGAACCATAGAACAGATCCTGGGGATCCCGCCTATGAATAAAATTGATGCTACGGCCGAGCCCATGTTCGACTGTTTTGATTCGGTAGCCCATGCCCAGCCCTTTACTTGCCTGAGCAACCGGATCGCCCTCGATCAGATTAATAAACCGGTTGCGATGCTGAAAGGAAGGGCCCGAAAATTTGCGCAGCTTTCCATGCAGAAACAATTTGCCCACATTGATGGGGGAAATGATGATTTGATGAATCGCATTATCTGGTATGCCACCATGGGCAACCGAAAATATCCAACCCGCTACTCCTCCGGGCAGAAAGATGAGGATTAAAGAAATATCCTGTCGAGGACGGCTATTACTATCTGGATTTTGGGTAAAAGAATCCGGGGGCTGAACGGATAC
>JAJXYG010000353.1 GCA_021780705.1 Bacteroidota bacterium | reverse complement strand
CCCACCGTACCTACCGGCATGAAAATCGGGGTTTCAATGGAACCGTGGTCGGTCACCAGCATCCCGGTCCTGGCCCGGGTACTGGTGCAATTCACGCCCAATTCAAAAGTAAGAGCCGCCATAGTTCGCTTTTCTAAGTCCTGTTTAAGACGGCAAATATAGTTTCTAATCCAGGAATCTTTCCAGGGTAACCCCGGTAATAACTTTTTTGTAGCTACCGGGAAGCTAATTATGTTTGCACCACGAATGAAACTAACTGACTATTTGCTTCACTGGCAAAACCTCCTTTTTTTGGCATTATGTCTGATTGCCCTGATTCAAATATTCTATTATCTCTACTTTTTTTCAAGGATTGCCTTTTATAAACCGGGTGCCAGAAATGTCAGCCAATCCCATCCGGTATCCGTGATCGTCTGTGCCCGTGATGAAGCGGAAAACCTGGCCAAGAACCTTCCGGGCACCCTGGTGCAACAGTATCGTACCACTCATGAAGTCATCGTGGTCAATGACAATTCCCTGGATGAAAGCAAGTATATCCTGGAGGAATACCAGAGAAGCTACCGGCAACTGCAGACGGTGGAATTAAAGCAGGAGGCCCGGTTTATTCCGGGAAAGAAATTCCCTCTGAGCGTGGGAATCAAAACGGCCAAATATGAAATCGTGCTCCTGACGGATGCAGACTGTGTTCCTGCCAGCGAATTTTGGATAGATAAAATGCAGCAGACTTTTTCGGATGGAATAGAAATTGTACTCGGCTATGGGCCCCTCCAAAGAAAGAAGGGATGGTTCAATAAACTGGTGCGCTGGGAAACCCTTCACACCGCACTGCAATACTTGTCCTATGCCCGGGCGGGCATCCCTTATATGGGAGTTGGCCGGAACCTGAGTTACCGCAAATCGGTCTTTTTCAGACACAAGGGATTTTCAGCCCATAATCACGTGCCGGGAGGAGACGATGATCTGTTTATCAATATGGCGGCTACCCGCAGCAATACGGCGATCAACATCGATCCGGACACCTTTACCCTTTCAGAACCTCCAAGAACCTGGAAGCAGTGGATCAGGCAAAAAACCCGCCATTATACTACCGGGAAATACTATAAAGCCAGGCACAAGTTCCTGCTCGGGCTGTATGCCATTTCGCACTTTCTTTTTTTCCCTTTGGTAGCGGCGGTATGGATCTGGGTAGGATGGAAAGAGGCCCTTATAGTTTTTGCTTTAAGAATGCTGATTCAGGGAATTATTCTTTTTAAGGTCACCCGAAAACTCGGGGAAAGAGATCTCTTTCCCTGGTTTATGGTACTGGATATCTGGATGTTCTTTTATTACCTGCTCTTTGCTACTGCCCCATTAAAAAAACCGAGGTCCAACTGGAATTAATACCCCACCGTATTTACTCACTTATTTTTGGGAAATTTGAACCTTTTATGGACATCCTGCAAAAATATTTCACTGATTTCACTTCGGAGCAGACCCGGCAATTTGAGGCATTAAAGAATCTTTACCAGGAGTGGAATGAAAAGATCAATGTCATATC
Organism: Bacteroidota bacterium; assembly: GCA_021780705.1. Taxonomy (GTDB): domain Bacteria; phylum Bacteroidota; class Bacteroidia; order Chitinophagales; family Chitinophagaceae; genus Ginsengibacter. Next base: position 2,667 of record JAJXYG010000353.1, on the reverse strand, counting down.
CAGAAAAGATATGGAGGAATTCTATCTTCACCACGTCCTGCACAGCCTGTCTCTGGCTGCTGTCTTCGACTTCAGGCCCGGATCCAGGGTCCTTGACCTGGGCACCGGGGGTGGTTTTCCGGGAGTCCCACTGGCTATATTTTTTCCAAAAGTGCATTTTCACCTGGTGGACAGTATTGCCAAAAAGCTAAAGGTGGTAGAAGAGGTGGCTGCGGCCACCGGAATCAGGAATATCACCGTGTCCCATGCCCGGGTGGAATCCCTTCGGGATCCCTCCTATGAGGTAGTGGTTTCCAGGGCCGTAGCCCCTCTAAAGGATCTGTGGAAATGGAGCAAACCCTTGCTGAAAAAGAAAATCGCAGGCGAAGATCTCATTGCCTCAGGGCTAATCTGTCTGAAGGGCGGAGATCTGGCCGAAGAAATTTCCCAGAGCGGTACCCGGCCCCGGGTATTTGAAATTGAAAAGATCTTCGAAGAACCCTATTTCAGGGAAAAATTTATTGTCCAGGTACTTCCTTCCTGATAAATCGATACAGCCAGATATCAGTCTGCGGGGTATTGCCAATCGGAAAAGGGTGGCTAGCTCCGGTATCCTGAAATCCAAATTTCCGGTAAAACTTCTGAGCCCGGTGATTATATTCCCAGACGCCAAGCCACATCATTTCATAACCCTGCTTTGCGGCAAAATCCAGTGCGAAATTCATGAGGGTCTTACTTACCCCGGTTCCAATGAAGGCTTTATCCAGGTAGAATCGCTTGAGTTCAATAGCACGGTGTTTCTTTACTATCTCCACCTCACTTGGATCCTGCTTCAGCCTCATATACCCGGCCGGTTGTGCTCCCACATAGATCAGAAAATAGTAGTCTGAAGGATCCTGGAGTTCGCGGGTGATCTGCGGAAGATTATAATACTCCTCCAGGTACCCTTCCATATCTTCTGGGGTACAAGTCCCTGTAAAGGTGTCAAAAAAGGTGGTTTCGCTTAGGCTTTTCAGTAAGGAAGCGTCTGCCACCCCTGCCCTTCTGATATGGATCGAATTTTCTACCAACTTAATTTAAGGGTGTTGTTTTTAGGATCCACATCAGCCATCCTGCCCGTAGGATCTATTGTAACCTGGATCAACTGGTTGAGGGGATGGGCAAACTTCACATCATAGGTAGGATTGGTCCAGTTCCACTCATGATGTACGATCCGGGTCTCGCTGCTTTCAGCCGGCTTGTTTCCGAACATCAGGTCCAGCGGAATATAATGCAACTCACGGGTGCTGTCCTTGAAAGTCAGTTCCAGGTCAATGGGCATGGGCATCTGTCCGATCCGGCGAAGCCGGACGTAGGAAGTATCTCCCTCTCCCCAGAGACTGTCAATGGAATAATCAATGGTCTTGGTGGTATTGATCCAGTATTCTTTGTACCAGTCAAGCTGGATACCGCTGACATCCTGGGCCACCTTCATGAAATCATTGGCATTGGGATGTTTGAACTTCCAGAGTTTGTAATATTCCAACAGAATCTGGTTCCTTACCGAGTCACTGACAATATACCCCAGCTGTTCCAGAAATACTTCTCCCTTGGAATAGGAATTGATTTCATAAGCAAGATTGGTATTATAATGATCAGCATGGGTGGTCATGGGTTCGGCATAGGGGCTTTTGGCCAGGAAAAAGTAATTGCGGTAGGCATCATAATGATTAAGGGGAAGCTTCCCAACCTCATCTTCAGGGAGGCTGATGTGCATCACACTGTCATAATAGGCCATGACCTCCGCTTCGGCATAACTGGTAAACCCTTCATCCATCCATGGATACATACTTTCATTGGTCCCCAGCATCATCTGGTACCAGCTGTGCATCCATTCATGAAAGGCGCCGGCCAGACCCGGTCCCCTGATCAGGGTGGCCATAGGGTATTCCATTCCCCCGTCTCCGCCCTGGATGAAGGAATATTGCGGAAAAGGATAGGCGCCAAAACGCTTTTGCATATAAGGAAGCACAATCACTGCCGCATCAGCCAGGGTCTGCCACTTGCTTTCCAGCGAATCTGATTTTTTATATACTACATTGACGGTTACGTTCCCGATCTTACGAACCAGGTGCTGATAGGTGGGATCTGCCGACCACACAAAATCATGGACGTTCTTTCCCACAAAATGCCAGGTTCGTTCGGCCGTGTTGATCTTTTTCAAGGGGGTGCCCGGATGGTCATACCCCCATCCGATCTCAGGTGCATTGACCAGGACCCCGGTCCCGGCCAGTTTGTACGCGCTGTCTATTTTAATGCTTACATCATAGTCTCCCCAGACCCCGTAGAATTCCCGGGCCACATAGGGGGTGGGATGCCAGCCCGCATAATCATATTCGCAGATTTTCGGATACCATTGGCTCATGGAGTAGCGCACCCCTTCGGCGTTGTCTCTTCCGCTCCTGCGAATTTGCACCGGTACCTGTGCCTGGAAGACGATTTCAAAAGTTATTTTACTTCCGGGCAGAATGGGTTTTTTCAGGTCCACCTCCAGGATGGTCCCGTGAAGGATGGTAGGCTGTTCAACCCCGCCCACTTTGATGGACAGTACCTTCTGGTACCCGATCTGTGTAGGAGTCAACTTGGAAATCCGGTCCCTGACCCGGGAATCCCAGTCCCTTCTCCCATTGATCAGAATTTTACCGAGTT
>JAJXYG010000287.1 GCA_021780705.1 Bacteroidota bacterium | reverse complement strand
TTTCAAAATAATTTACCCGGAAGGTCTTGATATCCGGAGGGATAGGTGCGGTATCGTGGGTGGAATATTTGCAGGTAGCAAAGCTTAATGAAAACAAGAGCACCCCCAGCAGGCCATAGAAGGTGATTTTGCCCGGAAATCTCCACATGGATTCCCCGGTATTCCTGTTGCCCTTAGGTGGGCTGGCGTGTCTGTTATTCATTAATATTATATTCTTTTAATTTCCGGTAAAGAGTCCGCTCGCTGATTCCCAGGTCGGTGGAGGCATCCCTTCTTTTACCGCGGTGCTTTTTAAGGGCTTTAATGATGAGGTCTTTTTCAGCATCCATGATGCTGAGGGACTCCTCGACTTCCTGGTGATCGGCGATATTTCCGGTATCGTTGATCACCACCGGCTGATTTCCCTTCAGGACCGGGGACATAGGTTCCGGCTGATAGGAGGGAAGGAAATGTTCTGTGCTGAGGTTATGTGAGCCGGCCAGGGAAGGCTGGTTCTGAATGACGTCAAAGAACAACTTCTTCAGCTCGGTTACGTCCTTTTTTACATCGAAAAACAGCTTATAGAGGATTTCCCTTTCGTTATTGAATTCCTTTTGATTGACCCCGCCCTGGATATTGGCCAGCGCAGGTAGCCTCGTGAAATGCGTTTCCGGAAGGAACCTCGAAAGTTGATCTGCCGTAATGTTCTTGTCCTGGGCAAGCACAGAGATCTGTTCTGCAATATTTTTTAACTGGCGGACATTTCCGGGCCAGGGGTAATTACTCAATACGTTGATCGCTTCAGAGTCTAGTTGCACCGGGGGAGATTTATAGCGTTCGGCAAAGTCCACCGCAAATTTCCGGAACAGAAGGTAGATGTCTTCCTTTCTGTCCCGTAAGGCAGGAACCCGGATCGGTACGGTATTTAGCCGGTAATAAAGGTCCTCGCGAAATCTTCCCGTATGGGTGTATTCCAGCAAATCCTTGTTGGTCGCAGCAATGACCCTTACATCCGTTTTCTGCACCTTGGAAGAACCCACCCGGATATATTCCCCTGCCTCCAGGACCCTCAAAAGTCTGGCCTGCGTACCTAAAGGCATTTCGCCTATTTCATCCAGAAAGATGGTACCTCCATTTACGGTCTCGAAATACCCCTTCCGGCTTTCCACCGCCCCGGTAAAGGATCCCTTTTCATGGCCGAAAAGCTCAGAGTCAATAGTCCCTTCCGGGATGGCCCCGCAGTTCACGGCGATAAAGGGATTGTGTTTTCTTGCCGAAAGGGAATGGATAATATGAGAAAATACTTCCTTTCCCACCCCGCTTTCCCCGTTAATCAGTACACTCAGGTCGGTATTGGCGACCTGCACGGCCACATCCAGCGCATACAGCAGTGCCGGTGAATTTCCTATGATTCCAAATCGGTTCTTTATGGCTTGTTGCTCCATTAGTTTAACTGGTTTTATTGTGTAATTTTCCAATCAGGGTACCAGCGGTGCAGCTTTCAATCTTCACTTCTGCATAATCTCCTTTACACAGGTTGCCTTCCTTGGGGAAAACCACTACCTTGTTATTGTCACTTCTTCCAAACCAGTGGGAGGTGCTCTTTTTCGAATTTCCTTCAATAAGCACCTTTAATACCTTTCCCACTTCCTTTTCCATATTTTTCAGGGACTGGTTCCTGTGCAGGTTTACCACTTCCTGGAGTCTTCTTTTTTTGACGGCTTCCGGTATATCATCAGTGAGGCGCTTGGCTGCCGGGGTGCCCGGTCGTTCGGAATAAAAAAACATGTAGGCCAGATCGTAATCACAATATTCCATTAGGCTCAATGTCTCCAGGTGATCCTCCTCGGTTTCCGTACAGAACCCGCAAATAATATCCGTACTCAAACCGCAATCCGGAATAATTTCCCTGATCCTTTGCACCTTGGCAATATACCAGTCCCGGCTGTACGTGCGGTTCATGAGACCCAGGATCCGGGTACTACCACTTTGCACCGGCAGGTGGATATAATTACAGATATTCTCATGGCGGGCCATTGCATATAAAACCTCATCGGTAATGTCCTTGGGATGTGAGGTGGAAAATCGCACTCTGAGCAGGGGGGACAAGGAGGCCACCTGTTCCAGCAGGTCTGCAAAGGAGACACGGGGGTCTTCAGGAGAATGCTGCCAGCTATAGCTGTCCACATTTTGTCCCAACAGGGTTACTTCCCTATACCCTGCTTCCAACAGTTGGCGGCATTCCTGCAGAATGGATTGGGGGTTTCTGCTTCGTTCTCTTCCACGGGTGAAGGGGACTACACAAAAGGAGCACATGTTGTTGCAGCCTCTCATGATGCTGACAAAGGCGGTCACCCCATTGCTGTTCAGACGAACCGGGGTAAGGTCTGCATACGTTTCTTCCCTGCTGAGCAGGACGTTCACTCCCTTTTGCCCGCTTTCTGCTTCTTCAATGAGTTCCGGAAGGCTTCGGTAGGCATCAGGACCGACCACAATATCTACGAGCTTTTCTTCTTCAATAAATTTGGATTTCAACCTTTCGGCCATGCATCCCAGCACGCCAATCAGAAGGCCCGGTCGTTCCTTTTTGACCTGCCTGAACTCCGTCAGCCGTTTTCTGACCGTTTGTTCTGCCTTTTCCCGGATCGAACAGGTATTCAGAAAAATCAAATCAGCCATCCTGAAATCCGCGGTAAACCCGTAGCCCTTTTCCTTTAAAATGGAGGCTACCACCTCGCTGTCGGCAAAGTTCATCTGGCAGCCATAGCTCTCTATATACACCTTGCCTGTCAGGGTGCCAGATGACTCAGAATCAGGCAAAAATGATTCTCCCTGCCTGGATTCATCGTGTTGCTTATTAATTAAAAATTCCACCATTTTAAAGGGCTTTAAACCAGTGTGCAAATATAGCAAATTAAATATAGCGACAAGATGGCAGAAAGTTAATAATATTGCCATATCTATTGATTTGCGCCACTCAAAATACTCCCCAAATGATACGGAATCTCCTGATTTTGACACTCCTTTTTCCATGGGTACCCTCCCTGACTGCCCAGACACTTTTCACTAATGCTACCCAAAAGAAGGCCTATCAAAACCAGACCCGGTCACCCGACGGGAGCCCGGGAAAAAAATACTGGCAGAACCGGGGCAATTATCTGATCCATGTCTCCTTTGACCCGGTCACCCATCTGCTTTCCGGCCGGGAAACCATTACCTACTTCAATGAAAGTCCAGACACTCTTCGCCAGCTCATTATCCGCCTGTATCCGGATCATTATAAAAAGGGGGTGGCGCGACTTGACCGGATCAAGGACCAGGATTTGAGTGAAGGGGTAGTCATAGATTCCTTCGAATTGGGCAACGAAGTAATCACCCAATTTGACAATCCTCCTAAGGTCCATCGGATCAATACCAATCTTTATATCAGGCTTCAGGAAGAAATCCTTCCCCATTCCCGCCACACGATTTCGATTCAGTGGCATTACCCGGTCAATACGGGGTCTCCTCAGCGCACCGGGATGGTAGATACCGGATCCTACTTTATAGCCTACTTCTTTCCCAGGGTGGCTGTTTATGACGACCTGGATGGCTGGGATACCTGGAGTTACAACGGTATACAGGAGTTTTACAACGATTTCGGGGATTTTCATGTATTTATCACTGTCCCGAAGAACTATGTAGTATGGGCCACAGGAGATCAGGTGGATCCCCAGGTCAATTTCAGCAGCGCCATCCTGGGAAGGTTAAAGAAGGCCTGGCACACCTCCCAAATTACACCAGTCATCTGGAAAGGGGATTACCAGGAAGGTAAGGTCTTTGCTCCGGCAAATACGGGAGTTTGGGAATTCAAGGCCAATCAGGTGACTGATTTTGCCTTTGCCATCAGTGATCATTATCTAAGTGAAGCCAGCAGTATAGTAGTGGATTCCCTATCCGGCAGACGCACCCTGGCTACGGCTGCCTTCAACCCGATTCATGAGGATTATTATGATGTGGCAAGACAGGCCCATGAAAGTGTATACCTGATGAGTTTCTTTTATCCAAAATACCCTTTCCCCTTCGACAAGATTACGATTTTTGACGGGACGGACCAGATGGAATATCCGATGATGGTCAATGACAACCCGACCCGGAGCCTCAAAGAGGCGGTCCAGCTCACCTCTCATGAAATTTTCCACAGCTATTTTCCCTTCTACATGGGGATTAATGAAACGGCTCATGCCTGGATGGATGAAG
>JAJXYG010000005.1 GCA_021780705.1 Bacteroidota bacterium | reverse complement strand
GTCAGCTTGCTGCGGGGTAGTTTATAAAATTTTATACTGGTAAGATAATAATAAAAGTTGATCCTTCCCCGGCTTTTGTTTCGACCTTGAGTTCCCCCTGGTGCCCCTTGGTGATAATGTCGTAGCTCATGCTCAGTCCAAGTCCCGTTCCCTTCCCGGTGGGCTTGGTGGTGAAGAAGGGCTGGAAGATCTTTCCCAGCAAATCCTCGGGAATCCCGTCTCCGTTGTCTGTGATCCGGATTTCCACCTTGCCTACCAGCTGGTGGGTACTGGCAGAGACCATGGGCTGGTAGGAGGAGCCGGGATTTTCCGCCGAAAGCTTTTTGCTTTTTTCAGTAACCGCATAGAAGGCATTGGTAATGAGGTTTAAAATCACCCGGCCTACATCCTGGGGGCAGACATTGATCGTGCGGATCCGGGAATCGAAATCGGTACGGATCTCCGCATTGAAAGTCTTGTCCTTGGCCCGAAGCCCGTGATAGGCAAGGCGCAGATACTCATCCGTAAGAGCATTGATGTCGGTGGGTTCCTTGGTCCCGCTGCTGCTGCGGCTGTGCTGGAGCATCCCCTTTACAATGGAATCAGCTCTTTTACCATGGAAGATGATCTTTTGAGAATTGTCCTCAATATCCTTTGAAATAGCCAGGGCTTCTCCCGCATCTCCCTTTTGCAGCGCCTCCTTCATTTCCTCTATCAGTTCCACATTCACTTCGGAGAAGTTGTTGACAAAATTCAAAGGGTTCTGGATCTCATGGGCAATCCCCGCGGTCAGTTCTCCGAGGGAGGCCATCTTCTCGGACTGGATCAATAAGGCCTGGGTGGATTTGAGTTCTGCCAGGGCCTGTTCCACCTGTTCCTTTTGCCCGCGTAGTTCTGCGGTCCGTTCGGCAACGACCTTCTCCAGTTCTTCCTTCCTGGCTGACATCCACTTTCGCTGTTCCTCTTCCTGCAGGGTCTTTTGCTTTTCCTTTTGAAGGGCCTTTTGTTGCCTGCTGGACATGATGATCATGGCCACCATCCAGATCAGGGAAAATATGACGGCCGTGTCGAAATAATCCGTCACGGTATTGTTGCGGATGCCACTGATGGCCACATAAGCGTCCCTGCCCAAGGATAGTATGGCGAAAGGCAGGATGGCATTCATCAGGGTCCGGGCCGGGGTAAATTCCTTTTTCAGCAGGGCGATGGCAATCATGCCCAAAAGCAGGAGGTGCCAGACCCATTTGGTCACTGCCTGGGTGTGAAAAATCAATTCCGCAGCAAACAAGATGACAATGCCATAGGTCAGCACATTCATGGCCTGGGCCGAGGGATTGGGCTGATGGGCGTTTCGAAGTATTTTTCGTACGCTCCGAAGCAGAAAAAAGGCTATAAACGGTTCTGCAAGCATAATCACATTGTAAATCTAAAATTACCTATAATTCGTCTAACACCGGTCCTTTTCCCCCGGGTTATTATGAGGGTATGTGATTGAGGACCGGGGCTACCTATTTGCTGGCCATCTCCAGTACCCCCGTCCAGTTTTCCGGTACTCCTGCCCGGGAGTACCGGATGGCATTGTCCAGGAAAAAATGTGCCGTGAGGTCCTCCGGATTCAGGGAGACCACTTCTTCAAATGCCCGGACTGCCTCCGGGAAAGATTTGTCCAGGTAGGCCTGCAACCCGCTGTTAAAGGCATCCAGGCTATCTTCTTTTTTTCTTACCAGCTCTTCAGCGTCACTGTCAAAGCACTCATGAATCCCGGTTGAGGCCTGCTTCCCTTTCACCTGCACCCTGCCCAGGTACCGCAGGTGAAATTTCTCCGGACGGGCTATCTGCTGCAGGGTGGCCTCCGATATCAGGATTCTTGCATGGTAATATTTGGTGAGGTTTTCGATTCTTGAGGCGGTATTGACCGTATCTGAAATCGTAGTGGCATCCAGGCGGTCATTGTCTCCGGTGATTCCCATGATCAGGGGGCCGGTATGCATCCCGACTCCCATTCGGATGGGGGATACCTTGTTTTTGATTCGCTGCCGGTTGAAGGCGCCCAGCTTCTGGTACATGGCGATGGATGCGTCCAGTGCCTGGGCTCCGTTTTCCGGGAAAAGCGCCATGATGGCATCGCCCAGGTACTGGTTGATAAAACCTTTGTGTTCCCGGATTATGGGGCCCATATTGCCGTTGAATGAGCTGATGAACTGAAAATTTTCCTCTGGGGTCATCTGCTCGGACAGGGTGGTAAAATCCCGCAGGTCGGCAAAAAGCACCGTCACTACCTTTTCCACCTGGTCTCCGAGCCGGACCTCGGTGATGACTTCCCGGCCCAGGGAACCGATAAATTCGTAAGGGACAAATTTGGCGGTGATTTCATATACGGCGCGCATGGCTTCTTCCTTCTCTCGTGCTTCCCGGATATTCTTTTCATATAACAGGGCACTTTCAATGGCAGCGGAGGATTGCAGGGCAAGGGTGGTTAAAAATTTAAGATCTGCCGCAGCAAACTGGGCCGGCCGGTCTCCGGCCAAAATAATGGCTCCCATGATCCGGTGTTTGACTTTGAGGGCGGCGTAGATCACGGACTGCACCTCCGGTCCTATGATTCCCGCTTCTTTCAGGGAGGAAAGGTCATCCATGATTTCAGACTGACCGCTCAGGCCTATGTGCAGCAGCAGGGACAGGTGGCTGCTGATCTGCTCCTTTTGAAACACCTCATTTCCTGCGGTGGCGGGAATCTGCAATTGTTTTTTGATTTCATCCCAAGATACCACTACCCCGCCCACCGATCCGATCAGGTGCATGGCTTCCTCCACGGCAATTTGTGCGATGGATTCCGGATCAATCGCCTGGGCCAGTTTGTCGGAGAAATTAAATACCATGTTCACCTCCTGGTAGAGGAGCAGCACCTCACTGCCGAGGCTCTTGCGGTCATATTCCTTGCGGGCCACCACAGAAAGCAGGGTGGCGATATGGGGGGCCCGGTGGTCCCCTTTCACCCAACCCAGGATTTCATCCTGGATTTTGACCGGTGCTTCAAACTTCGCCGTGGCATCCCCCGGAATTCCCAGCAGGTGGTTACCCTGGGTATCTTCAATAAATACATCCGCATTCATTTCCAGGAGGAGAGATTGCACCAGGGAGGTCAATTCACTTTTTGGGGAAAGTATATGTCTTAGCAGTACTCGGGCCATGGATTTTTTGTCAATTAATCTTTTCGCAGGGTTAGGGCAAATCAAGGACTTCCTTTGCCTTACTAAGGATGATTTCAGGATCAAAGGGCTTGGTCATATATACATCGGCACCCACTTCCTGACCTTTCAGCTTGTCCACTTCCTGGCCCTTTGCGGTGAGCAGTACAATATATACCCCCGGGATCTGCAGTTCCTTTTTGACCTTCCGGCATACTTCCATCCCGTTCATTTTGGGCATCATCACGTCCAGGAATACCAGTTGCGGGTTTTCCTCCTGGATCATGCTTAGGGCCACTTCCCCGTTTTCGGCTGCAAGGAACTCCACCCCTTCATCCTCCAGTTCTTCCAGGGTCTGCTCGATCAGCATCCGGATATGGGGTTCGTCATCTACTATAAGAATTTTCTTTTCCATTAAATTGTTACGTGTTTAAAATAATTAAGGTGCTTACTGATATATAAAGAATAATACGTTTTCCAACCCTTTTTCAAAACGAAGGGACTGTACGATGTGATTTTTGTCCGAGGTCTGGGAATTCAGTATGATGATATCAGGCTGCAGGGATACGGCCTTTTCCACCAGTTCTTCTCCGTTGGATTCCACAACGGTATACCCCTTTGCCTGAAGTACTTCGGTCAGCGACCGTACGGCAGAAGTGTCTTCATCCACCACCATGACCTTCCTTTTGGATTTTCCCTGTTCCAGCAAAGAGCCCACTTCCGCAAATAATTTGGCAGTATCGATCGGTTTGGTCAGGTACCGGTCCACCCCGATCCTGAATCCCCTGGCCTTGTCTTCCACAATGGAAAGGATGATGATGGGAATGTCCATGGTCTGGGGATCATTTTTCAAAATGGCGGCTACGTCAAAGCCGTTGATCTCCGGCATCATGACATCCAGGATTACCAGGTCGGGCCTTTTTCTGCGAATGGCTTCGAGGGCCACCTTACCGTCGCTGGCTTCTTCGATCTGGTAGCCAGCTTCGCTAAGCTCCTGGTGCAGCAGGGAGCGTATGGAATTGTCGTCATCGACTACCAGGATGGTGGCATTTTCA
>JAJXYG010000362.1 GCA_021780705.1 Bacteroidota bacterium | reverse complement strand
GGGGTAGTTTATAGCAGAAAAATTTGAATTAAAGGTAGGGGATGCGCCGCTTATCCCGAAAATCGCCAGGGTGAAATAAAAATTATTGGAAACTTTGGTAACATAAAAAGTTTCCATAGTTTTGCCCCTCGAAATGGAAATCAAGGAACGAATCAAGACAAAGGCAGACGAACTTTTCAGACGCTACGGGATCAAATCAGTCACGATGGATGATATTGCTACCCAGCTGGGGGTTTCCAAAAAAACGATCTATCACTGCTATTCCGACAAGAACGAACTGGTAGGGGCGGTAGTGACGGGGATGCTGAAATACAACCTGGATTGCTGCGAAAATTACCGGGTCCAGGCCAAAAACGCCATCCACGAGATCTTCCTGGCTATGGAAATGATGCGGTCCATGTTTGAAAACCTGAACCCTTCCATCATATTTGACCTGGAACGCCATCACCCGGAAGCATTCAAGAAGTTCACCGAATTCAAATACGGCTACCTGCGGGACATGCTCAAGGACAATATCCGCCGGGGAATAGAGGAAGGGCTCTACCGCCAGGATGTGGACGTGGATATCATATCCACGGTGCGCCTGGAAACCATGCTGATGCCTTTCAACGAGGAACTGTTCCCCCGCAACCGGTTTTCCCTGTTAAGGGTTCAGCAAACCCTGATAGAGTATTATTTATTTGGAATTGCAAGCCTCAAGGGCTATAAATTGATCCTAAAATATCAAAACGAACAGTCAGGGTATTTCCCTGTCACCAAATCAGGAATATGATAAAAAATGGAGGATTATTGAAATTCAGACTGGCCATTGTCTTACTGGGGTTGTCCCTGGCGACCCGGGCCCAGCAACCAGCCCCACCGAAAGTCCTGTCCTTCAGCGCCGGTCAGGCGGTGGAGTATGCCATGAGCCACTCGGTCACCGTCAAAAATGCCCTGCTCGATATTGAATATCAGCGGCAAAGCAATAAGGTGGTGACGGCCGAAGCCCTGCCCCAACTCAGCGGGAATGCAGGCCTGACCGACTACCTGTCCATCCCGACCACCCTGATCCCCGCGGAATTTTTCAACGGGCCTCCGGGGACTTTCATCCCGGTGAAATTCGGGACCAAATACATCGGCAACTACGGCGCCACCCTGGATCAGATCCTCTTTGACGGCCAGGTCTTTGTGGGCCTGATGGCCCGCAAGAAATCCATTGATTTCATGCAGACCACAGCCGAAGTAACCCAGGATAACATCAAAGCCAATGTCTACAAGATCTACTACCAGCTGGTAGTGGCCAAAAGGCAGATCGGGACCCTTTCTGCCAATATTTCGAACCTGGAACTGCTGCTCCATGATACCCGGGAAATCTACAAGAACGGCTTTGCCGAAAAACTGGATGTGGACAAGGTACAGGTGCAGCTCACCAACCTGCAAACCCAGAAGCTGAGGGCAGAAAACCAGGTGGCTGCGGGACTCCAGGGACTGAAATTCCTGATGAATGTACCCATGAAAGACAGCCTGGTGCTCACCGATACCCTGTCAGACGAGCAGATCAAGTCCAATATCCTGGACCAGGCGTATAATTACCAGGACCGCAAAGAGTACCAGCTGCTTGGCATCGAGGAAGACCTGCAGAAACTTAACATCAAGCGCTACCAGCTGAGCAAATTACCGACCCTGCGGCTGACCGCCAATATCTCCAAGAGTGCCCAGCGCTCCACCTTCAACTTTTTCAAAGGCGGACTTCCCTACTATACGACTTCATTTCTGGGACTTTCGCTTAATGTGCCGATTTTCAGTGGAGGAGCTAAAAATGCGCAGATCCGGGAGGCCAAAATCGACCTTCAGAAGACGGAGAATAACATTGAACAAATGCAGGCCTCCATCGACAACCAGGTATCCCAGGCCCGGATCACGATGACCTCCGCAATCCTGACCATGGACGCCCAGAAAAAGAATACCGACCTGGCCGAAAAGGTGTATCAGTCTACCCGGTTGAAATACGAGCAGGGTGTCGGAAGCAACCAGGAGATCAGTACCGCAGAGGCGGACCTGGTAACAGCCCAGAACAATTATTACAGCGCCATTTATGATGCCATCATAGCCAAAATTGATTACCTGCAGGCAACAGGAAAACTTTAAACCATGTACCAAAAATTTTTTATGAATAAGAAAACCTTGACCCGAATCAGTTTGATGGTCCTTCTGGTGGCCATGGCTTCCTCATGCGGGCAGAATGGAAACGATACTGCAAAGGGTAACCTGGCAAAAATGAAGCAATCCCTGGCCAAAATGCAGGCTGAAAAAGTCAAACTGGACGGACAGATCACTTCACTGGAAAAGGACATCGCGAAACTGGATACCAGTGCCACTGCGCTCCAAAAGCCAAAGCTCGTAGCATTGACCACCGTGAAGTCCGAACCCTTTACCCATTACCTGGAACTTCAGGGAACTGTCGACAACCGCAATGTCTCCTATATCACCCCCACCGGGCAGCCGGGACAGATCAAGGCCATTTATGTGAATCAGGGTGACCGGGTACACAAGGGGCAGCTGATTTTGAAACTCGATGATGCCGTGGCCATGCAGAATGTCCAGGCCATCCGCCAGCAACTCGGTGGGATCAGGGCCCAGCTTGCCCTGGCAAAATCAGTATATGAGCGCCAAAAGAACCTGTGGGACCAAAACATCGGTACCCAGGTACAACTGATGCAGGACAAGACCAATGTGGAATTGCTGGAAAGCCAGCTGAAGGCCGTCGAAGCCAATGCCCAAACGGCCCAGGCACAGGCGGATCAAAGTAAAGTATACAGCGATGTCAACGGAGTAGTCGATGCCGTTACCGCTCACGTGGGAGAAACCTTTACAGGCAACCCGGCCGCGGGAGGCTATATCCGGATTGTCAATGAAAGCAACCTGAAAATTGATGTGACGATTCCGGAAAACTATGCCGTCAAAGTGAAGGTCGGCACCCCGGTAATCATTGAAGTTCCGGATACCCACCAGAGTTTCAAGTCCTCCATTTCATTTATCAGCCAGACCATCGGGGTGGATTCCAGGGGGTTTGCGGCAGAAGCCCGGGTGCCGGCAGGCTACAGGCTGATGCCTAACCAGGTCACCATTGTAAAAATCCAGGATTACAGTGTACCCAGTGCAGTGGTGATCAACGTCAATACCCTTCAGACCGATGAGGAAGGAAAATATGTGCTGGTAGCAGAGAAGAATGGAGACCGGATGATAGCCCGCAAACACGAAGTCGTTCCCGGGGAATTCTACGGGGACCAGATTGAAATCAAGCAGGGACTTCAACCCGGGGAACAACTCATCACAGAAGGATACCAGTCCATCTATGACGGGCAGGCCGTGACTACCAGCGCGGAATAATTTCATCACAGCTTTTTTGCAAAAAGCCAAACACACTTTATGAGTCTAAAGGAAAATATAAAAGGGAAGTTCAAGGAATTTAAGCCGACGAGCTGGTCCATCAATAACAAGACCTCTATCTACCTGGTGATACTTTTTGTATCCATTGTGGGTATTGTCCAGTTTATCACCCTGCCCAAGGAACAATATCCGGACATCGTCATTCCTACGATCTATGTCTCTACTACCTATGTCGGTAACTCGCCGAAGGATATTGAGAACCTGGTGACCCGGCCCATAGAAAAGCAGCTGAAAGGAATTACCGGGGCCAAAATCAATAAGATTACCAGTACCTCCATACAGGATTATTCTGCCATCGTAGTGGAATTCAGTACCGATGTCAAAACGGAAGTGGCCCTGCAAAAAGTCAAGGATGCCGTCGACAAGGCCAAAATCGACCTGCCCACCGACCTGACTACCGAGCCGGATGTTCAGGAAGTAAGCTTCAGTGAACTGCCCATCATGTATGTGAACCTGAGCGGGGACTATGACAAGATCCGGCTCAAGAAATTTGCAGATGATGCCAAGGACAAACTGGAGGAACTGCCTGAACTGACCCGGGTCGACATCGTCGGTGCCCCGGAACGGGAATTCCAGGTCGACGTGAACAATTACAAGATGCAATCCGCCAATATCACCTTTGATGATATTGCCAATGCCATCCAAAGAGAGAACGTGGACATCTCCGGAGGTTTGCTCGATGTGGGCAATATGAAACGGAACCTGCAGATCAAAGGCCAGTTCAAAAGCGCCTACGACCTGGAAAAAATAATCATTCGCAATACGGGAGGTGCGCCTATCTATCTTAAAGACATCGCCACCATCAAGGATACCGTCAAAACCGCCGAAAGTTTTGCCCGGCTGAATGGC
>JAJXYG010000158.1 GCA_021780705.1 Bacteroidota bacterium | reverse complement strand
CTCCCGATATCTATGTCTGGACCCTTCAATACCGGGATCCGGGTGGCCATGTAATTCAACAGAAGGGATACACTTTTTTAATAAGATAGGATTTCAATTTTAGTAATTGTCCGTGGTGGCTTACTTTTGCCTGGAATTGTACCGGCCATCCCCATACAAACTAATTCTTGCTTTCCTGGTACTAGTGGCATTTTCTGCCAGAACTATGGATGGGTTCCTGATTGTGGTAGATTATTATACCCACACCGCCCAATACGCAAAGAACTGTATCAATAAGGACAAGCCATACATGCATTGCAATGGCAAGTGCCAGATGTTCAATAAGTTGAAGACCCAGGAAAAAGAGGATAAAGACAGCCCGCAAAGAAAGTCTGATGACAAAAACGATATTACACTAAGTAGCAAATCCTATTTTGCCTGTGCGGCTACTCCGGTAATGGTCCTGCTCAAAAAGACCAGAATACCGGATTTGCTGGCTGCAGCGGCCATACAACGAGCTTCCAGTATTTTCCATCCTCCCCAAATTCCGTCTCTAATTAGCTAAACCAATTTCCCGGGATTTTTATCTGCGGGGCGCTTTTCCATAGTGAAAAATGCCTGTGCTTACATTGCCTTATTGTCTGGATCGGGCTTGGTGGAGTTGTTTTAAGACCGAATGGATTAAAGGCCCTCGCCCGCAGTTTACACCAAACGTTATTTAATTGAATAGTAATGATCAAAACAATATTTGTGATTATACTCATTGCATTTGCTCCCAGGTGTATGAGTCAGGTTATCCAGGGGAAAGTAGTAGACAGCCAGACGCGGGAACCCCTTCAGTATGCCGTGGTAAGCCTGGGAACGAGAGGCCCCACAGCTATCACCGACCAGCAGGGGCATTTTGAACTAAAGGGGGGGAAGCCAGGAGATACATTGATGGTCTCCTATGTGGGTTACCAGGAAGAAAAACTCCCGGTGACACCTACCACCGGAGATTACCTGGTGAAGATGCATCGAGGGGTGGTGGACTTAAAGTCTGTCACGATTCAGGTAATGCCCAATAATGCCTCCTTTTCCATTATGAGCAATATTGACCTGAATATGCATGCCCTGAATTCTTCCCAGGATCTGATTAGGCTGGTCCCCGGACTTTCCCTGATGCAGCATCAGGGTGGAGGGATTGCGGACCATATTTTCTTCAGGGGATTTGACGCCGATCATGGAACGGATGTGAGTGTATCGGTAGATGGAATGCCCCTGAACCTGGTTTCGCAGATTCATGGCCAGGGGTTTGCGGACCTGCATTTCCTGATCCCGGAGCTGGTTACCGGTTTTGAATACGGCAAGGGGCCTTATTATACCAACCATGGAGATTTTGCCACCGCAGCTTACCTGGACTTCAAGACGGCTGATGTGCTGACCAGAAGTGAGGTAAAACTGGAAGGGGGACAGTTCCATACCGGAAGACTTATGGGTGCCTTTAACCTGTTAAGCGATAAGGCAAAGCAGAAAGGACAAAGCGCCTATATTGCCGCGGAAGGATATTATACAGATGGCCCTTATCATTACGCGGAGAAATTCAACAGGGGAAATATTTATGGAAAATTCAATACCCCTGTTTCGCCCAAAAGTCAATTGAAGGTGACCTTGTCGGAATTTAGCAGCAACTGGAGGTCTTCCGGGGAAATTCCCCTTCGCGCCGTGACTGAAGGGCTGATCAGCGGGTGGGGATATATTGACAGTGCCCAGGGAGGATATACTTCCCGGTCGACGGCCATTGCCAGGGTCACTACTTCCCTTTCTGACCGAATGGAACTGGTCAATCAATTTTATTACTCCCATTATTTATTCAATCTGAATTATGACGAGACCTTCTTTGCCCAGGACAGCATCAATGGGGACCAGTTGAGGCAAAGAGAATTCCGCGACCTGGCTGGATACAATGGTACCCTGACCCGGCACCACTATTTCAGAAACAACGGGGAGCTCACCTCCACTGCAGGTTTGGGATTCCAGTGGAATCATATTTATGGAAGCGAGCTCAGTCATACCAGGAATTTTAATCAGGTCCTCGAGTATATTCAACATGGCAACATCACCGAATGGACGCTGAATGGCTTTTTGGACGAGCAATACAGGATCGGGCGATGGCTCCTTAACGGAGGACTCAGGGTCGATTATCTGCACTCCTATTATCAGGATTTGCTCAACCCGAGCCAGCCGGCATTGGGGAAGGCCATCGTGAGTCCCAAGCTGAATGTGGAGTACACACTGAATGGTCGGATTCAGTTTTACGGCAAACTGGGTAAGGGATTTCATTCCAACGACGCCAAGGCAGTGGTGGAGAACAAGGGTTTGAATATTTTGCCAGCCGCCTATGGGGCAGACCTTGGAATGAACTGGAAACCGGTGCCCCAATTATATATGAATGTATCCCTATGGTATTTATACCTGCAGCAGGAATTTGTGTATAATGGCGATGACGGAACTTTTTCACCGGGGAACCCTACCCGAAGGGAAGGTTTTGACCTGTCGGCACGCTATGAGTTCACACGCTGGCTTTACGCAAATTTTGACATCAATATTTGCCGGGCCAGGGATGTGCTGGCTCCCAAGGGGGACAATTATCTTCCGCTGGCTGTACCCTTCTTTAGCACGGGGGGCCTGTACTTAAAATTGCCCGGTGGTTGGAATGGGGGCTGGAGCGCCCGGTTTATGAAGAACCGGCCCGCCAATAGTGACAACAGTATTTTGGCCCAGGGATATTTTCTCAATGATCTCACCTTCAATTACACCCAAAAGAAATATGAGGTAGGGCTGGAGATTCAGAACCTGTTCAATGCAAAATGGCGGGATGCCCAATATGAAGTGGTTTCCAGGCTCAGGAATGAGTCCGCTCCGGTCGATGACCTCAGTTTTACCCCCGGGATGCCATTTTTTGCCAAATTAAAATTTACCGTGTTCTTTTAACGGATCAATCTAAAAATATCCGCCGACCCCGAAAGGAAACGAGGCCCGCAATTCAATGTTGCGGGCCTGGTGTTTTCAGGGTATAAATTATATTGGGGTCTTGCCATGAAGGCAGCCGTAATATAATGTAGAATAAAAGGTGCCTTACAGGATTGTAGAAATAATTCTATAGGGAAACAATTAGGTGGCAAGACTGGGCATGGGCTTGAGTTTCAGGGTCCACGGTCTATGGCAGAGATATCTTCCTACTTTCCTTTTTTGGGATGGGTTTTGCCGTATCTTTATCACCCCCAAATTGATTGTATGAGAATGAAGAAAATTACGCTTTTGACGCCATTCCTTTTTTTGCTCACCAGTGGCTTCTCCCAAAATAAGCCAGGTGGAAATCAGGACAAACCCCACATGGGCACCGTTATTCAAAAAAATCTTACGGATTCAGAATTACTGGACCTGGTGCAAAGGCAAACCATCAAATATTTTTGGGATTTTGGGCATCCGGTCAGCGGGATGGCCCGGGAAAGAAGCAATGCAACTTTTGGATATGGGGATGAGGTAGTTACCACAGGAGGCACGGGTTTTGGCGTCATGGCCGAGATTGTAGGGGTGGAAAGAGGCTGGCTGGGCAGGGACACCGTGGCAAGGAGGCTATTAAAGATGCTCAGATTTCTTTACAAGGCCAATTCCTATCACGGGGTGTTCCCTCATTGGATGAATGGCGCTACCGGGAAGACCATCCCATTCAGCCGAAAAGATGATGGAGCAGACTTGGTAGAAACTTCTTACCTTTTTGAAGGTCTCCTGTGTGCGAAGGCCTATTTTAACCGGGACAATCCCATTGAGGATCAAATCCGGGGGCTGATTACCGGACTCTGGAATGATATAGAATGGGACTGGTTTACCCGCGGAAACAGGGATGTGCTTTACTGGCACTGGAGCCCGAACAACGGGTGGGCCATGAATTTCCCCCTTCATGGTTATAATGAGACATTGATTGCATATATCCTGGCGGCCTCGGCTACCCGGTATCCGGTACCTGCAAGCGTATACCACAAGGGATGGGCCATGAGCAATTATTTTTTTGAACCGGAAAAAGTTTTATGGGTATACCCTTCCACTTGGTTTTGATTATGGAGGCCCTTTATTTTTCACTCATTACTCCTATCTGGGACTGGATCCCCATGGATTAAAAGACCGGTATGCCGACTATTGGGAGCAAAACCACAATCATACCCTGATCAATCATGCCTATTGTCTGGACAATCCCAAGAAATTCAAGGGCTACGGTCCCGATTGCTGGGGATTAACCGCGTGTGATACCTATGACGGCTATGG
>JAJXYG010000143.1 GCA_021780705.1 Bacteroidota bacterium | reverse complement strand
ATCGTTACACAGTGCCAGGGTCTTTTTCAAAGACTCCTGTTGCCTAAAGTCTGGCAGAAGTTTTATTTTCAGGGTAAGATTCACCAGGCACCAATCAGGCAATTATTTGAAAATGTAAAATTACGGATAGCAGTGATAGAAAGTGTAATTCTTCCCCCTTTAAATACAGCGGGGATCCGCTTCCAGTCTGCATTTCACCATTTTTTAACCAAAAAAAAGGAACCGGCAATTCCTCCCCGCTAGCCGAGCTACGGGGTTTCCTTGCCGTTATTTGATGAATGATACAAATTCTTTTGAAGAAGGCAGGGTGATCCTTATCGACAAGGCGCTTCGGTGGACTTCCTTTGATGTAGTTCGTAAAATCCGAAACCTGATCCGCATCAGAAAGGTGGGCCATGCCGGAACCCTGGATCCCCTGGCTACCGGACTGCTGATTGTCTGTACAGGAAAATATACCAAAAGGATAAATGAATACATGGCAAAGGAAAAGGAATACACCGGAACCTTTACGCTCGGTGCCACCACGCCTACCTATGATCTGGAAAGTGAGCCGGAGAATTTCAGATCATTAGAGGGAATCACCGAGGAGCAGATCCGGGATGCGACCCGGCAATTTAGTGGGGATATCCAGCAGGTTCCGCCAGTGCATTCTGCCATCAAGCAACAAGGAAAACCAGTGTACCTGCTGGCCAGAAGGGGGGTGGAAGTAACCCTGGAACCCAGGCGAATCCATATCAGCGAATTTGAAATCACGAAAATCACCCTTCCGGAAATTCATTTCAGAGTGGTTTGCTCGACCGGAACCTATATCCGTAGCCTGGCCCAGGATTTCGGGCAGGCCCTGGGAAGCGGGGCCTACCTGAGCGCCCTTCGAAGAACACGGATCGGTGAATTCAGGGTGGACGAGGGGATAACGATAGAAGATTTTGTGCAGGTTGTTGACGGGGAATCCTCTGCGGACCAATGAGAGGCCTTGCCTAATACAAAGGTATTTCAGGAAACAAGAAATAGTTATAAATTGAGCCTTATAATTAATGCCGTACGTTACAAGGGTTGGCTACGCTTCAGTGGAGAGATGAAAGATTCTGCAATGGCCACCCAACCGGCACGATTAAATCAAAAACAAAAGGGAAAGTGAACGAAGTAAAACCCAAAATCAGCACCATCATTTTTGATCTGGGTGGTGTATTGATTGACTGGAACCCCCGGTATGTGTATCGGCAGATTTTTGACAGTGAAGAAAAAATCGACTGGTTTTTTACCCACATTTGCACCAGTGAGTGGAATGAAAAGCAGGATGCCGGCAGATCACTCCAGGAAGCGACCGAAGAACTTCTAGCCCTTCATCCTGAGTATGCAACGGAAATCAAAGCTTACTATGGGAGATGGGAAGAGATGCTGGGAGGTGCCATTGAACCGACCGTCGAGATTCTGAGAGCGCTCAAAGAATCCGGGAAATACCGGATTTACGCCCTGACGAACTGGAGCGCGGAGACTTTTCCGGTGGCGCTGAATCGGTATGATTTTCTCAAGTGGTTTGAGGGGATAGTGGTAAGCGGGGAAGAAAAAACCCGCAAACCCTTCAAGGAGATTTATGAAGTATTGATCGACCGACACCAGATTAATCCTTCTGAAGCTATTTTCATAGATGACAGTTTGCGAAACGTCCATGGCGCCGAAAATTCTGGGATCACGGGCGTGCATTTCCAATCTGCGGAAGGGTTGGAAAACTGGCTTCGCGAAAAGGATCTCTTGCCCTGAAAACTATTACGGATCAGGGGGATGACCAGTCTGGGTACACCCCGGAATGGGACACTTTGAACCCTGTACCTTCAAGCGTTTTAATCCATGAATTGGAAAACAACCTTACTGGGAATTTTTTTGACCTTTCTTATTTATCCGCTGAAGGCCCAAACCCCGTGCACCACCCTGGGTCAAACCCCGCAGACCGCCTTTCCCGTTTGCGGAACCGATACTTTTTCCCAGAGTACCGTGCCTTATTGCGGGGGGAATGTCCTGCCTGGTAATTGCGCTCCGGATGGGGTTTCCGACATGAACCCTTTCTGGTACAAGTTCACGTGTTTTACCGGGGGAACGCTGGGTTTTGTAATTACCCCCAATGACCTGGCTGATGATTATGACTGGGAGCTCTTTGATGTGACGGGGCATAATCCCGCAGACGTATACACGAATACCTCCCTGTTTGTCGCCTGCAACTGGTCCGGCAATGTCGGACTGACCGGAGCTTCAGGCGCGGGTAGCTCACTGATCAACTGTGCCGGGACGGGCTATCCTACCTTCAGTGCCCGACCCACCCTCATTGCCGGCCACCAGTATCTTTTGCTGATCAGTCATTTTACAACCTTTTCTCCTTCCCAAAATGGGTATAGATTGTCCTTTGGAGGCGGGACGGCCATGATCACCGACACACTGACCCCTGACCTGGTGAGTGCTGCAGCCTCCTGTAGTGCTACCCAAGTGACTGTCGCGCTCAATAAACCAATGAGGTGCAACAGCCTGGATGCAGATGGAAGTGATTTTACCCTAAATGCGGCACCTGTATCGGTAACCGGTGCTACCGGAAATGGATGCAGCACCGGCTTTGACATGGATTCGGTGACCCTCAATTTAAATGCACCGCTTGCCCCCGGTAATTACACCCTCACGGTTAATTCCGGAACCGATGGCAATACCATTCTGGATGTCTGTGGAAACGGCTTGCAGGCGGGCAAGAACCTGAATCTTTTGGTGCCGGTATTACAACCCACTCCCATGGACAGCATTACTCCGGTGGGTTGCAGTCCCGACACCCTTCAGCTTGTCTTTTCAAAAAATATTCTTTGCAGCACAATCGCTGCCGACGGGAGTGATTTTTTGCTTTCAGGGCCTTCCGCAGTACGCGTTACCGGAGCCATTGGAAGCTGCAGTGCCGGGCTGACCCGGACCATCCATCTGGTGTTGTCGGGGCCGCTCGTCGTGGGGGGAAACTACCAGATTCAGCTGGTAAGGGGAAGTGATGGAAATACGCTGATCGATCAGTGCGGCCAGGAGACCCCAGCCGGTTCCACCCTGGGTTTTGCAGCCAGGGACACCCTTTCTGCGGGATTCACATACCATCTGGGACTGGGGTGTATCACCGATACGATCTACTTTTTCTACAACCGGCCCAATGATGCCAGCATCTGGCGTTGGACACTGGACTCTCTGGGCAACTCCCAGCTTCGAAATCCGGTAGGCTATTTTAATTCCTTCAACGATAAGCATATTTCCCTGTTCGTATCCAACGGGGTATGCAGTGACTCCACTTCACTGACCATACCGCTGACCAATTATTTTCATCCGGCATTCAGCAGCGATTCCCTCATTTGCCCCGAGGATACTGCCGCCATCACCAATCAGAGTACCGGCCAAATATCCTCTTACCTGTGGAATTTTGGAGATGGATCTACGGATACCTTGCGGGACCCTCCTGCACATCATTATCCGGTGACCAATTCCGAAATAGTCTATACTGTCCAACTTATTGCAGGAAATTCGATCGGCTGCAAGGATACAGCCATCCGGCTGATCAGGGTATTAAAGAGTTGCTATATTGCGGTGCCCAATGCCTTCACCCCTAACGGGGATGGTGTCAATGATTACCTCTATCCACTTAATGCTTATAAGGCTACCCACCTTGTCTTCAACGTATATAACCGGCTGGGAGGACTTGTCTTTCATTCTACTGATTGGACTTCTAAGTGGGATGGGACTGTAAAGGGAATCCCGCAGGATAGCGGGGTGTATGTCTGGACCCTGGAATTTACCAACCGGGACACGGGTCAGAGAGTTTTTCAAAAGGGCTCCACGGTACTGATCCGGTAATCTGGAGTGTCATTTTCCTATCTAAATTTTGTTGCAAAAAGGCTTGGTTGAACCTGTGGACGGGATCCGGTTGGACCGGGAAGGTGTGACCCCACCCGGTCCGGTCCCTGACACAGGCTTTACATATCCTTCACCGGATAGGGATAGGCACGGGTGTCTGCATGGTGGACATCGCTGGAGATTTCCTTCACTACCTGATCTTTTGAGTCGGTGATCTTCTTGGAGGTAATTCCATACACAAAGAGGAAGGGGATAAAGAACCCCAGGGAAAGAACCTGGAAGAAGTAGAGGAAGCGCTCCATGCTTAAGAGGCTTGTATTTTCCTTTGAGATATTTACCGTTTTCATTGTCTTAGGTTTTAATTGTTCTGAGTTATAATTGCAATACAAAGATATGTGTAAAAGTATGTACTATGCAATACATAGTACAATGAATGGCATAATAGTGATATGAATGG
>JAJXYG010000132.1 GCA_021780705.1 Bacteroidota bacterium | reverse complement strand
ACTTTTATGTTACCTTTTCAAAAAAAAACACATGAAGTATTTTTTAATATTCTTTGCTTTCATTATGATAGTTCCAAATGTTTCCTTTTCACAGGATTGGCCCAACCTGGGACGATACAGGGATGAAAATGCGAAATTGGGCCCTCCAGCCCCGGGAGAGAACCGGGTGGTATTTATGGGGAATTCCATCACGGATTTTTGGATCACGGTTTCCCCCGATTATTTTAAAGGCCGCCCTTATATCGACAGGGGAATCAGTGGCCAGACCACCCCTCAGATGCTCATCCGGTTCAGACAGGATGTAATTGATCTTCACCCTAAAGTAGTGGTCATCCTGGCCGGAACCAATGATATTGCGGGCAATACGGGACCTTCCACCCTTGGTATGATCGAAGACAACCTCACCAGCATGGTAGTCCTTGCCCAGGCGGCAAAGATTCAGGTGGTGCTTTCCAGTGTACTTCCGGCTTATGATTATTTCTGGAGACCCGGTACTTATCCCGCGGAAAAAATTGTGACCCTGAACCAGTGGATTCGAAAATATGCGGAAAGCCACAATTGCGTCTACCTTGACTACTATCCTTCCATGGTGGATGACAGAAAAGGACTCAAGGCTGCGTATACCAAAGATGGCGTGCATCCCAATGCTGCCGGATATAAAGTGATGGAAGCCCTTTCAGAAAAAGCCATCGCAAAAGCCCTCCATAAAGCGGGGTGAGTGCTATGGGGTATCGGTAAAACTTGTGGCAGAGGCGATATTTCTTCCCACCTCTGAGGTGAGGTTGAGGGTCCTTCATGAAGGAATGGGTTACTTTTACTTCTCCCTGTTTCCCTCCCGGTATGGGGCCCTTGCTTTCTTATGGTAAATCACCATAGGGCGTTTGTGTTCAACTCTGAAAATTTGCCTGCGTGTATCGCAATACTACTGATAGGCTCCTGAATTGGCTGGGGTTGAGCCGGCGACCCCAGATACGGGTGTACTACGGGTATAGCAATGGGAGTAGCGGAACGGTATTTGGTCATGTCCTGACCCTGGGTCCCCGCACCGGGGAACTCTTCCGAAATAGCTGGCTCTTCCACGCTATTTATCTGGTCCGCTTATTCCTGGTGAGACCCTATCCATTTGCCTGGGTCTCCTTTACGTGGAATGGGATAAAATTCACTACCAGAACCCAGGACAACGGGTTTTTCAGATTTGAATGGAAGGGAACCGAGTCCCATTTGCCGGGATGGTACGATATCATGGTGGTACTTGAAGAGGACAAATACAGAGACCAAAAAATTACGGGAGCCGGAAAGTTGTTTATTCCGGGTAAAACCCCCGTTGCATTTGTTTCTGATATAGATGATACCTTTCTGGTTTCACACACTTCCATTCTGCCCAGGAAATTGTACCTGCTTTTTACAAAAAGTGCCCTGAGTCGACAGCCCTTTGAAGGAGTAATTGAACATTATCGCTTGCTGGCATTGTGGGGAGCTGGTCCCCTGCACCCTAATCCATTCTTTTACGTGTCCAGCAGCCAATGGAATCTTTTTAACTATATACTGGATTTTGCGCACCACAGTGGGCTGCCGGAAGGTATTTATCTGCTCAATGCACTAAAAGGAATAGGCGGAATAGGAAAACCAGGCAAGTTAAGATATGCAGGAAAATTTTTGCGAATTGTACGCATTCTTGAAATGTTTTCTGATTCGAAATTTGTATTGATGGGAGATGACTCCCAGCGGGATCCCCAAATTTATAAGGCCCTTGCAGATCATTTTCAGGGAAGAATTTCTGCGGTATATATCCGGCGGGTTCGCGGCACAAAAAAGTCGGAAAAAACCAAAACCCTCCTCCAACTCATGGAAGCGGCCGGAGTGCCCTGTTGTTATTTTACCCATAGCAGCGAGGCTATTGCCCATTCGCGCCGGATCGGACTGATTGCTCAAGGTTGAGATGGAGGTGGGGCGGTCTCCTGGTAGGGTGGGACGGGCGGCTCCTGGTTAAAAATCCGGGTCATGAGATCATAAAGATCCGGGTGATTTTGCCGGAACTGGTCAGGTCTGCTAAAAAAATACTCGGAGGCTACGGCGAAGAATTCGGCCTGGTTACGGGTGCCATACAGGGAAATATCCGATTGGCCTTCCAATATGGAATCCATATGTTTTTTGATGAGGGCGAGCCATGGCAGGACATATTGGCGCTGCAGCAGGGCTTCCGGAATTCCATCCACAGCGCCATCCTCCTTATCCAGCAGGTGGACAAACTCGTGGATTCCGGTATTTTCCTTTCCCAGGTAATTTTCAAAACCCCTGCGAAGGGAAGGCCTTGAAAGGATCATTACACGCTGAAGGGCCCCGGTTCCTACCATACCAAGGGTATTTCGCATTGCCTGGGCTGAAAGGAAGGTTTCTTCATCAAAGGCGTGGGGGTAGAGCAGTACATACCCCAGATTGTAATACTTCCACTCCGGGAACCCAAAAATGGGAATTACCCCGCTGGCTGCCACGAGTACCCGGTCGAGGTCTTCTACTTCCGTACCTACCCCATCGATATGGATATATCCCAATAATTCCATAATCTTTTTTTCAAATCGGTCTTTTTGTTTCGGTTCCAGGGCACGATAGTAGGAGACGTGGGCCTGCAATATTTTCCGGTAAGAATCCGGGATGGATTTTTTTCCCGCTGGACTTTTGTAGAAATAGGCGAGGACTACTATAGTTAATATACACAGAAGAACAAGTAGAGGAGCGGTCATGGGCAGAAAATACTATTCGAAATTAGTGCAATTGGCCTATTCGCCGAAGAATTTGGATTGCCGGTCAATAAAAGCCCGACAGTGATGGTGGAAAGGGACTGAATTTCCAAAAAGCTTTTAATTCTTTAAATTGCCGAACCAAATTCCTTTTCATATGTATGAATTGTTTCGAAAAAAAATTGAAGAAATCATTTCTGTCACAGATGAGGAATTTGAGTTTTGTAAAACCATGTTTGTACCCAAGAAATTGCGCAAACGACAATTTATCATTCAGGAAGGGGATGTATGCAAATACACCATATTTGTCGAAAAGGGCCTATTGCGCTCCTTTTCAGTGGATGAAAAGGGAGTCGATCATATACTGCAATTTGCCTTCGAAGGTTGGTGGATGGGGGATATCTACAGCTTCCTGACCTCTGAACCAACTGTATATAATATGGAAGCCCTGGAAAATTCGGAATTACTGCTCATTAACCATCCTTCCTGGGAAATCCTCCTGGACAAGATTCCTTCCTTTGAACGGTATTTTAGAATTCTCATACAAAACAACCTGATCGCCACCCAGCGAAGACTTATGGGAACCCTTACCAAAACCGCTGAGGAAAAATACCGCGACCTTATTGAAAATTATCCCGGTTGTCTGCAGCGGGTTCCGCAACATATGATTGCTTCCTACCTCGGTATTACCCCCGAAACGCTCAGCCGTATCAGAAGTCAAAAAAATCATAAAAAATCGTAATTCCTTGATCTGGGTCAAGAGTATTTCTTGTGATAAAGCAATGGATGGCCCCCACTGCCTGGTGTAACTTTGTGCTGTTGATTCATCGAATATGGCATTAAAGGAAACCATAGCAATTATAGCCAATCAGGCTTCGCGCGCAGAGGAAATCTTGCGCAAACTGCCAGGGAACCAATATCGATTCTTGGTTTTTACAGCGCTGGAGGATACCAAAGAAAGGCTTTCAGAAGTGGGAGAGGGACTTGCGGGAAAAGAGATAGAGTTTCTAACCTGTATGAAGGACGCCTGTTGGGAATCCGACCTGGTCATCCTGGATCTCCAGTGCAGTGCTGAAAGGAAGGAAGCGTCCGAACTTATTCAGGAAGTTTCCGTGCAGAAGGTGGTAATCTGCTTTGAAGATCGTTCGGAAGGAAGGGCTGAGATCGAGAAAATATATCAGTGGTTGCCTCATTCCAAGGTAGTAGTGGTTCAGGGAGGTGCGCAGACAAAGGAATATAAAATGGAAGGCAGAAACTCTGAAGCCCTGGCGGAGGCCGGCAGATTGCTTGGAGGGGCCGGCTTTCAAACTGAGGTGGTCACTTTTAAAGAGAATTGAATAATAAACTCAATTGATAAACAAATAAAAAAAAGAAACATGGCAAACATTAAATGGGCTCTTGATCCCGCACACAGTGAAATCTTATTTAAAGTAAAACACCTGATGATTACTACTGTCACCGGGCATTTCAACAAATTTTCCCTCAATGTAGAAACCGAAAGCGAGGATTTTTCCACCGCAAAAAAGATTGAATTTGTGGCAGAAATCGACTCCATTAGTACCAATAACGAACAGCGCGATGGC
>JAJXYG010000112.1 GCA_021780705.1 Bacteroidota bacterium | reverse complement strand
TTGAATGAATCCCAGGTCAAGAATATCGTGATTGCCTATGAACCCATTTGGGCAATTGGCACCGGGAAGACCGCTTCGGCTGACCAGGCCCAGGAAATGCATTTGCATATCAGGGGGGTAATAGCTGAAAAATACGGAAAACAGGTCGCCGACGGAATTTCGATTCTTTACGGGGGCAGCGTGAAAGCGGGGAATTCCCGGGAAATTTTTTCCAAACCCGATGTGGATGGCGGATTGGTAGGAGGCGCCTCCCTGGTGGCTGCGGATTTTACTACCATTATCAAAAGCCTGAAATAAGGGTAAATGGCTTTGTCACACCTTTGTAATTTTCATCACCAGGATGATTATTAGCAAAATGATATCATGGAAGTAATGGCCAATTTTATAAATTAGGGTTACTAAACACAATTCAATTATGAAAAAGATTATTACAACACTACTTATTTTTATGGGCACGCTGGCATTTATGAATGCCAATGCTCAGCAAAAAAAGCCAGCAAAAAAGGCTAAGGTTGAAGCCAAGTCCAAGATGGAAAAATCCAAAACCATGACCGCTGAAAAAAAGGAAAAGGCGGAAAAAAAGGAAATGGAGCACAAGACCATGCTGAAGAAAAACGGTACTCCGGACATGCGCTACAAGGCAAATAAGGAAGCTGCCAAACATACCGCCGGACCGATGAAAAAGAATGGTACCCCGGACATGCGCTACAAGGCAAATAAAGAAAAAGCCAAAACCAAATAAAGTACACCGGTAAAGATTGAAAGCATCCTTCCTGTAAGGGTGCTTTTTAATTTTCAGCCCTCAGGTCTTCCGAATCCTCGGAAGAATGGGTGTTTAGTGCAGCTGGAACAAAGGCATTTATCTTATCAAGGTACAGGGTGGTCCGGTCGCCGGAAGGGGAACGTTCAAACATCGGTTCGAATTTGGCTCCGTAAATGATTTCCTTGAAAACAAAAGAGGTTTTTGCTACCACGATGTTGGAAAACAGGTCATCAAAGGCCTTCATGAACACCATGACCTCGCCATTCAGATTTTCAAAATCTTCTCCTGACTTCCGCACACACATTATGGAAATAAATATTGATATTGGATATCAATGCTTTATTAGGATTATTTTGTGAAATTTGGGTGTCCTGGAGGCTGAGAGTACCTTGTGTGGATGTTTGTGAGACAAAAGAAAAATGCAAGTGGTAAGGTCTCTGTACAGATAATTGACAAGAGCAGTGGTAAATATCAAGTGATTCATACGGTGGGATGTGGTGTCAATGAAGAAGAGATTTTGAAATTGATGGAAAAGGGCAATCAGTGGATTGGGCAAAAGACTGCTGCGATGGAGCTGGACTTTACAGGGGAACAGAGATGGGTACAAAATGTACTGGATAGCATTCAATCCCTGGATCGCGTTGGCTATGACCTTTTGTTAGGGCCTATCTTTGATGAAATAGGATTTAACAGGATCAGGGATGCAATTTTCAGGGAGTTGGTAATTGCCCGGGTTACGTTTCCGAAAAGCAAATTAAAGACCACCCAATTTCTTTATCGATATAAAAACATTGCCTGGGATGAAGATCAGTTGTACCGGTACCTTGATAAACTCTACCATACCCAAAAGGAGTTGGTGCAGCAAATCAGTTATGAACATACCCTCAGGATAATGAATCATGACATATCGGTTGTTTTTTATGATGTGACGACCCTTTATTTTGAGATTGACCAGGAGGATGATCTTCGTAAAACTGGTTTTTCAAAAGAAGGGAAGCATCAAAACCCGCAAATTGTTTTGGGATTGCTGGTCAGTAAGAACGGGTATCCATTAGCATACGAAATTTTCGAAGGCAATAAATTTGAAGGCCATACGATGTTACCGGTTATAGACCGGTTCAAAGAAAAGTTCCACCTCGAAAAGCTGGTAGTAATAGCCGACAGTGGGCTTTTATCAAGGAGTAATATTGATCAATTGCAGGAGAAGGGGTACGAGTTTATCATCGGAGCCAGGATAAAGAACGAAAGCTCAGACAATAAAAGGAAAATCCTTTCCTTAAACCTGGGGGACGGCCAAAGTGAAGTCATACAAAAGGGAGATTTGAAGTTGATAATTACCCATTCGGACTCCAGGGCAAAGAAAGACAGGTATAACCGGGAAAAAGGGATCCGGAAATTGGCCAGGCGCATCCGCACAGGTCATTTGACCAAGTCAGATATCAACAATCGTGGGTACAACAAGTTTCTTCAACTAAAAGGAGACATCAGCGTCACCCTGGATCAATCCAGGATCACGGAAGACTCCCTGTGGGATGGTTTGAAAGGATACCTCACCAACGCCAGGCTCCCCAAAAATCAAATCATAGAAAGCTACCAGGAACTTTGGCAAATAGAGAAAGCCTTTCGAATAGCGAAGTCAGATTTGAAAATACGACCTGTTTACCATCGGTTACAAAGGAGAATAGAAGCCCATATCTGCATTTCATTTGTAGCCTATAAAGTTTATAAGGAACTGGAGCGGCAGCTAAAGGAAAAGAAAGCATCTATCAGCGCCCTTCAGGCCATTGAGATTGCCGATAACATTCATCAAATAACCATTGCATTCAATAAAGGCCAGGAACAAATCACCAAACTGTTATTGATTACTGAAGAACAAAAATATCTCGCCAAATTATGCAAATTCTAATTCTGGGTGTCCCAGTGCGGAAGTCAGGTGTAGTCCGGGAGACTCCTTACAACCTGATCCATATCCGCAATATGGAGACCCTAACCCTGGCAGGAGGCACCATTTGTCCTGCCACCCCTTCGTTTTACAGCAACCCAAAAACCATGGAAGAATTGGCTGCCACGGTAGTCGACCGGGTCCTGGGACTGGCGGGATTACAAATTCCTTCATTTCATTGGGGAGAAAAAAAGTGAGGCACCTTTCACTGGGGGAAGTCAGCACCTGGGCACCTTAGCGGAGATCCACCACTTCCACCTTGGGATATTTTTTGGCATCAAAGACAAACATGCTGTCGGCAATCGGTTCATTGGCCTTCATCCGGGTCACCGAATACAGGTAGCGGTCCCCGGATTTTTCAAATACCTCTGAGTTTACGATGGATTGGGTCTTCTTGTCAATGTCGACCAGCACTTTAAAAAAGGTTTTGGTCTTGTCCACCGGAGTCAGCTCTATTTGCTGCAGGACCTTTCCTCCCTGATGGACATCCTCATTGAGTTTATATAGAAAATCCTTGTCATAGAAGTTGGTGAACATCTTCTGCGGGGTAATGGCGTTGGAGGTCGGGTCAAACTGGGTGATCTGCACCTCTGCCGCAGAAGGGTCATAAGTCCAGATATTGGTCCCGTCACTATAGATTTCCTGGCCTGATATGTTGACCCGGTATTTGGAACCTTTCATATATACCACCCCGGATTTGGAGCCCATGATTTTTCCTGCGGCGTTTTCAATTTTCAGTGTAAAATGCGCCGCTACCGTCTTATAGGTCTTAAATTTGGCACTTACCGCGTCCAGTATCTTTTTTGCGTCCTGGTCACTTTTGCCTATATAATTGGATTGGGAAAAGCTGGGAATAGCAATCAATAATAATCCGGGCAAAAGTAATTTCATGATTCTCATATTATAATTTATCCTACTTTTTGAGATGGACAAATATACAATATAGACGTGGTTTCGTCATGACTGTTTAATGGGGGCTAAAAATCCAGGGATGGGCTGCAGTTGTCCAACTTTTTTTGGAGTTGAGACCCGTAGAGTAATAGAAATCTCCTCAGGAATTGCTCATTTCTCCTTCCATTTTGGCCTCTTCCTTCAGATGATTGGTGGAACTAAAGGCCTTGGCCGCCTTGATAAAGCTTACAAAAATGGGCTGCGGGTTTTCCACGGTACTTTTTAATTCCGGATGAAACTGAACCCCGATGAAGAAAGGATGGTTGTTGAGTTCCAGAATTTCCACCAGGCCCGTCTGCGGGTTGATCCCGCTGGCGACCATTCCGGCTTCCTGGAAAGCGCCCAGGTAATGGTTATTGAATTCCCAGCGGTGACGGTGTCTTTCAAAAATCTCGGGTTCCCCGTAGATCTCATAAGCCAGGGTATTTTCCTTTAGTACGCAAGGATAGGATCCCAGACGCATGGTGCCGCCCTTCATGGTAATTTTCTTTTGGGATTCCATCATGTCAATTACCGGATGAGGGGTATCGGGATGCATTTCGGTAGAATCTGCATCGGCGATGCCCAGGACATTGCGGGCAAATTCAATAGCCGCCATTTGCATTCCCAGGCAAATGCCGAAGAAGGGCAGTTTATTTTCCCGGGCGTAGCGTACCGCAATGATTTTT
>JAJXYG010000176.1 GCA_021780705.1 Bacteroidota bacterium | reverse complement strand
ACCCGGGGAATAAAGGTCGACAGGGGAATTTTCAAAAGTGATTTTGATTTCAGCAAATGGAACCTCTATATCGAGCACAATTTTCCGGACGGCCGGATCGGGCAACTATACTATATTGTCAATGCCGGTATAACTAATGGAATTGTGCCTATTGTGTTCCTGGATGTACTGAAGGGCAATGACACTTATTATTATAATAAGTATGCCTTTAATAACATGAATCGCTTTGAATTTGCCACCGACAAATACGTGAGTCTGATGCTGGAGCAGAACTTCGGAAGTTTTCCTTTCAAATATTTCCCCGGATTGAAAAGACTCAAATGGCGGTCCCTGGTCTCCTTCCGCGGAGTCCTCGGCGGAATGTCCGAAGCCAATAAAGTCGCCAATGGGTATTATGATTCCACCATCAGTTACCATTTCACCGTACCGGACAAGACCCCTTATATTGAAACCGGGGTGGGTATCGATAACATCTTCCACTTTTTCAGGGTGGATGCCGTCTGGAGGATGAACTACCTGTCCAATCCGGGGATTTGCAAATTCGGATTGAAGGCGAGTCTGCAGTTGAAATTTTAGCCAGGGACGGGCACCTGCCTTCCTAAGAAAGGAATTCGTCCGGCTTCCAATTAATTGGCTTATCCTTTTGTGTCAGTATTTTTAGGTGCTTCCTCATTGAATTTCATGAACGGTTTCAGGATGTCGATCGGTATGGGGAACAGGGTGGTGGAATTATTGTCGGTAGCAATTTCCCTTAAAGTTTGCAGGTAGCGAAGCGTCAGCGCACTGGGCTGCTCACTTAGAATTTTGGCCGCATCGCTGAGTCTTTGAGAAGCCTGGAATTCCCCTTCGGCTCCGATTACTTTAGCACGGCGTTCCCTTTCTGCTTCGGCCTGTTTGGCCATGGCTCGCTGCATTTCCTGGGGAAGGTCGATTTGCTTTACTTCTACATGGGTCACTTTTACTCCCCAGGGCTCCGTCTGCAGGTCAATGATTTGCTGCAACCTGACATTGATCTTTTCTCTTTGGGAAAGCAGTTCGTCCAGTTCAGACTGGCCCAGTACGCTTCGCAGGGTAGTTTGCGCCAGCTGGGAAGTACCGGCCAGGTAATTTTCTATCTCTACAATTGCCTTCTGGGGATCTATCACCCTGAAATATATCACGGCATTCACCTTAATGGAAACATTATCCTTGGTAATTACATCCTGGGGAGGGACGTCCATTACTACGGTACGAAGGCTCACTTTGACCATTTTATCGATGATGGGAATCAGCAGAATCAAACCGGGGCCCTTTGCCCCTCCATCCAGGACCCGGCCCAGGCGGAAGACCACCCCCCGTTCATATTCCCTGAGAATCCGAATGGCGCTTGCCAGGATATAAAGTGCGAAAACGAGGATGATTGCCAGAATTAAAGGAAATTGTTGCATGTGCGATTTTTTAGTGAATCAAAATTTAAAAAGGTACACTCCCCGGTAGAGAGCTGTCCCGGGCTATGAAACTTTTTCTACCATCAGTTTGAAATTTCTGACCTCCCTCACCCGCACACTTTCCCCGGGCATGACGGGTCCCGACAGGGATTCCGCCTGCCACATTTCCCCGTTCACGCTCACCATCCCTTCGGGGTTCAGGGCACCCAGCGCTTCGGCGGTCTTGCCCACCAGGGAATTATTTCCTGAAACGGGTTTGAGTCGCTGGGCCTTTATTCCCATCCCGACTACAAAGGTAAAAAACAGGGCAGCTGCGGCGGTGGTGCCGACAATGATCCCCCTGGATATGGAATGGATGTTCTCTGAAGGGGTGGCCCGGATCAGGAACATGGATCCCAATAGCAGGGAAACGATCCCGCCAATGGTCAACAGACCATGGCTGGGTATTTTAATTTCCAGCAGGAAAAGCACAATTCCGAATATGACGAGGGCCAGTCCTGCATAATTGACCGGAAGCGAACTCATGGAATAAAATGCCAAGACCAGGAAGATCACTCCTGCAATACCTGGGAATATGGCTCCCGGGTTGAACAGTTCAAATAAAATCCCGAAAAAGCCCAGCATCATCAGCATATAGGCAATATTGGGATTGCTGATCAAATCCAGTATCCTTTGAAAAAATCCCATCGTCTCATTATCCAGAGTGGCATTTCGGGTATGGAGTACCCGGGTTCCTCCTGCCACCTGCACGGTCAGGCCATCAATCTGGGTTAGCAATTCCCGGTCATCATTGGCTATGTAGTCGATCACGCTGTCCTGGATGGCTTCTTCTTCGGTGAGAGAAACGCTGTTTCTCACCGCTTCTTCTGCCCACTGGGCATTGCGGTGCCGCTTCTGGGCAATGGTTCGTATGAAGGCAGCCGCATCATTGGTGCCTTTTTCATTCTCGATCGAATCCGGGGACCCCTGCAGGGTTACCGGGTGAGCGGCCCCGATATTGGTTCCGGGGGCCATGGCGGCAATGTTTGCGGCCATTGTTATGAAGGTTCCGGCGGAACCTGCATGGGCACCTGCGGGGTATATAAATACAATTACCGGCACGGTGGAATTGAAAAAATCACTTACAATTTCCCGGGTGCTGCTCAGGAGTCCGCCCGGGGTATTCAAATGAATCAGCAGGGCTTCGGCATGAGTGCTTTCCGCCCGCTGGACCGAATTATGGATGTATTCTGCAGAAGCAGGATTGATGCTTCCATTAATCTGGATGGAAACTACTTTCTGGGCATGGAGATTCAGGGAGAAAAAAAGGCCAAGCAATAATAAGGATCGAGACTTCATAATCGTAGCTTAGGCCGGAAGGTCCCGGCTCATACTCAGGCTGAAAGTTACCACAATTGGCAGGCAGTAGCAAAAAAAGCTTGCGCTTCCCGGAAACCAGGAATAGTAAAGGGTAATCAGGCGGACCAGCGCTCCGGTCTCAGACCGGAAAAGGGGCTGATTTCTTACGGCAGGAGGCAATAATTTCCGAAAAATCAAAAAGAAAGCTCAATATTAAAATCTTTCTAATTCTGTTTATACTATTTTGTATAAATGAGTAGAGTGCGTATATTTGCCGCTGATTATTAATTGAATTTAGCAATAGGGAACCATGAAAGAAGAAATAGGCGTACTGGAACAAAGAGTATCAGATGAATACAAATATGGATTTGTTACCAATATTGAAACTGATGTCGCCCCAAAGGGGTTGAATGAGGACGTGATTCGCCTGATTTCCACCAAAAAGGAGGAACCGGAATGGTTATTGGAATGGAGGCTGAAGGCCTACCACCAGTGGCTGAAAATGGAGGAACCTGCCTGGCCCAATGTGAAATACCCCCCCATCAATTACCAGGATATCATTTATTATGCGGCACCCAGGAAGAAAAAGCAGCTGGGTAGCCTGGATGAAGTGGATCCTGAGCTGCTAAAAACCTTCGAAAAGCTGGGAATATCCATCAGCGAACAAAAAAGACTTACCGGGGTGGCGGTGGATGTGGTGATGGACAGTGTATCGGTAGCTACCTCCTTTAAAAAGCAATTGGCGGAAATCGGGGTAATCTTCTGCTCCATGAGTGAAGCCATCAAGAACCATCCCGACCTGGTAAAAAAATACCTGGGATCCGTGGTACCGATGACTGACAACTATTTTGCGGCCCTGAACTCCGCGGTATTTACCGATGGATCCTTCTGCTTCATACCCAAGGGGGTCAGGTGTCCCATGGAACTCTCTACCTATTTCAGAATCAATACCGAAAACTCAGGCCAGTTTGAAAGAACCCTGATTGTGGCAGAGGATCAGGCCTATGTCAGTTACCTGGAAGGCTGCACGGCACCCATGCGGGATGAAAATCAGCTTCATGCGGCCGTGGTAGAACTGGTGGCGCTGGATCATGCCGAGATCAAATATTCCACTGTACAAAACTGGTACCCGGGTGATAAGGAAGGTAAGGGCGGGATTTATAATTTCGTCACCAAGCGCGGGATGTGCCATGGGGATCATTCCAAGATTTCCTGGACCCAGGTGGAGACCGGTTCGTCCATTACCTGGAAATATCCCAGTGTGGTACTCAAGGGAGATCACTCCATCGGGGAGTTTTATTCAGTGGCCCTGACCAATAATTATCAACAGGCAGATACCGGGACAAAGATGCTGCATCTGGGCAAAAATACCCGCAGCCGGATCGTATCCAAGGGGATCTCTGCCGGCAGGAGCCAGAACAGTTACCGGGGCCTGGTGCGGGTGAGCAAGCATGCAGAGAATGCGCGCAATTATTCCCAGTGTGATTCCCTGTTGCTGGGAGATCAGTACGGGGCACACACCTTCCCCTACATAGAATCAAAGAACCAGACCGCCATCATAG
>JAJXYG010000097.1 GCA_021780705.1 Bacteroidota bacterium | reverse complement strand
AGAAACTTACAAGTTTGATAAGGTAAGCGTGGCTGGTTGTATCGTGCTGGAAGGAAAACTTTCCAGGAACAACCGGGTCCGCCTGGTCAGAGACGGGATTATTATCTTCACCGGGGAACTGGGAAGTCTGAAACGCTTTAAGGATGATGTGAAAGATGTAACCACCAATATGGAATGTGGCCTCAGTATCAAGAACTACAATGATGCCAGACCCGGGGATATGATCGAAGCTTTTGAAGAAGTGGAAATCAAGAGAACCTTATAGCCTGTAGCAGGTCATTTTCTTTAACAAATGGCCCCCAACATTTAACTTTTCAGCAGGTAATGACTCGCCTACGGGGTGTACATTTGGGCCAGGTTTACACTGCTGGCTTGCCGATACCAAACCATTGATACTCTAATTTAGGATTACCCATGAAGAAAGGCCTCTTTACCCTCTGTTTTTTAGCGCTCTGCTTTTCCGCCTTTGCACAGACAAAGAAGGTGCTGGCTGACAAGATCATTGCCACAGTGGGGGACAAGATCATCCTGAAAAGCGAAATCGACAATAATATTTCAGATCTGGAACGCCAGGGGGTGGACGTGCCCGCAAATGCCAAATGCCTGATGCTGGAACAGGCTATCGGGATGAAAGCCCTGGTATTACAGGCAGAACTGGACTCAATCCCCATCTCTGATGAGGAAATCGATGCCGATATAGACAACAAAATCCGTTATTTCATCAACCTTTATGGCTCCAAGGAAGTGGTCGAGCAAATTGCGGGCAAATCCCTGTTCCAGTTGAAAGAGGACATGCGCCCCACCTTTCGGGAACAGAAACTGGCCCAGGGGGAAAGGGATAAGATCGTGGCCGATGTCCGGATTACCCCCAAGGAAGTGGAAGCCTATTTCAATGACATACCCAAGGACAGCCTGCATTTTTATGAATCCCAGCTGGAAATCGGACAGATCGTCCTGTATCCCAAGCCGAGCCGGGAACTGGAAAATTATGCCATGGACCAGTTGAAAGAATACAAACGGGAAGTGGAAAACGGCTCGGAGAAATTCTCTACCCTGGCCTCCCTGTATTCCGATGATCCTGGGAGCAGGAATAATGGCGGACGGTATGAAATCAACCGTAATGAAAAACAATGGGATCCGGTATTCCTGGCCAAGGCTTTCTCCCTGAAAGATGGCCAGATCTCCAACGTGTTCAAGACCCGGTTTGGCTACCACATCATCCAGATGGTCAGCAAAAACGGGGATGATGCCGTGATCCGTCATATTTTGAAAATTCCCCAGGTAAGTTCCATTCAGGTCAATGAAACCAAAAGCAAGCTGGATTCCATACGCAAGCAACTGGTGGACGGAACCCTCTCCTTCGGGGAGGCAGTCTCCAAATACAGCGAAGACGATAACTCCAAATTCACCGGAGGAATGATTCCCGCCCGGGATGGAAGTACCTTCCTGACCATCGATCAACTGGATGCGGACCTGGTGCGCGAGTTAAAAAACCTCAAGGTGGGAGAATACTCTGAACCCATGGAATTCACGGACGACAAGGGAAAAAAGGCGGTCCGGATCGTAAAGATCTTTACCAAGACCGAACCCCACCGGGAAAACCTCAAAGACGACTACGACAAGATTTCCCAGGCAGCCCTCCAGCAGAAAAAGGATGCGGCCCTTGACCAGTGGTTTGCCAAAAGAGTACCCAATTTCTATATCAAGATTGACAAGGACTATATGGGGTGCCCCGAACTGAAGAAATGGGAGGTAATGGCTTCCAACACCGCCCAGAAATAACCGGAGGCAAAAGCAGCGCCACTGTGCCGGCCCCATTTCCCTATACCTTTGCCAAAGACAATGGTAAAACCCTTCAAATCTCTTTGATGCTTTTGCCAAATAGTGTAATTTTGCGCTTCATTCCCGTCAATGAGCGATGAAATCAAACATGAATGCGGTCTGGCATTCATGAGGCTACGCAAACCGTTTTCCTATTACCGTCAAAAATATGGTACAGTCCTCTACGGCCTGAACAAGTTGTATCTCCTGATGGAAAAACAACACAACCGCGGCCAGGACGGTGCAGGAGTGGCCGCCGTGAAGCTGAATACGGAGCCCGGATATCCCTTCCTGAACCGAATTCGAAGCGCAGCCCCACAGGCCATCGCCGATGTATTTGCCAAAATTGCCCATCAGGTCAATGAAATCCAGAAATACCATTCGGATATTCAGCAACATCCGGGGCTCATGAAAGGTCATGTGGACTTCCTGGGAGAATTGCTGCTGGGACACCTGCGCTATGGGACCCAGGGGAAAAATGATGTCGCTTTCTGCCATCCCTTCATCAAACGCGACACCATTCCTGCCAGAAACCTGGCCCTTGCCGGGAACTTCAACCTGGTCAATAAAGACGAACTGTTTTCTCTGATTAACGCCCATCCCGATGAACTGGACCGCCAGAGTGACCTGGGTGCCATGATGGAAGTGATTCACCATTTCCTGGTAAAGGCCGATGAAGCCAATCCCGAAACCACCGACATCGTCCAGGTACTCCGCAAGTCAGTCTCCCTGTTTGACGGGGGTTTTACCTTCGGGGGCCTCACCGGCAGCGGGATCGGGTTCGTGGTACGCGATGCCAACGGGATCCGGCCGTGCTATTACTATGCAGATGATGAAGTCATCATCGCCACCAGTGAGCGGGCCGCCATCCGTACGGCCTTCAATGTCGGGGAAAATGAAGTCAAGGAACTGATGCCCGGAAAGGGACTGATCGTGTCCAATGACGGCAGCTTCTCGGTGGAAGAGATCCTTCCTCCCAAGGAAAGAAAGGCCTGCAGCTTTGAAAGGATTTACTTCTCCCGCGGCAATGACGAAAAGATTTACCGGGAAAGAATTGCCCTGGGGTACCACCTGAGTGAATCCATCCTCAAGGCAGTGGACTATGACCTGAAAAATACCATCTTTTCCTTCATACCCAATACGGCAGAGATCGCCTTCTATGGCCTGCTCCGGGGCGCCGAGGACTACCTCAACCAGATCAAGGTCGAACGAATCCTCAGCTGGGGAAATGAGGTGGATCCGGAAAAATTGAACGAAATGGTCAACCGCAAGGTGCGGATTGAAAAAATAGCCATCAAAGACGTCAAACTGCGCACCTTCATTACGGCCGACAACAGCCGCAATGAAATGGTACAGCACGTATACGACATCACCTACGGGACGGTACGCAAACACATAGATACCCTGGTGGTGATCGATGATTCCATAGTGAGGGGGACCACCCTCAGAGAGAGCATCATCCGGATGCTTTCCCGGCTTGAACCCAAAAGGATCATCGTAGTTTCTTCGGCCCCCCAGATCCGCTATCCGGATTGTTACGGGATCGACATGAGCAAACTGGGAGAATTTGTAGCCTTCAAGGCCGCCATGGCCCTGATAAAGGAAAGAAACATGGAGCCCTTGCTGGCCCAACTGGTAGAACGTTGCCATGAATTAAGGCGGACCAACCAGCTCACTTCGGAAAATGTGGTCCGCCATGTCTACAAGCCCTTCACGGTAGAGGAGATCTCTGCAAAAATTGCCGAGCTGATCACCCCTGAGGAAATTCATGTCAACGTGGACGTGATTTACCAGACGATTGAAGACCTCCATGCCTGTTGCCCCACGAACCTCGGGGACTGGTATTTTACCGGCAATTATCCCACTCCCGGCGGAAACCGGGTGGTCAATAATGCCTTTCTGAATTATATGGAAGGAAAAAATATCAGGGGGTACTGAAGCCCGGCAAGTATCGCCACTTTTCACCATAACCTTTTGCGATGAAAATACTTATACTGGTACGCCATGCCAAGAGCAGCTGGGATGATTTTTCCTTACCGGATCTGCAGCGCCCCCTGAATGAACGGGGAAAAAAGGATGCCCCCAAAATGGCCAACCGGCTCAAAACCCATTTTTCCAAAATAGATGCCTTTGTCTGCAGTCCGGCAAAAAGGGCCCGCAAGACCGCCGAACTGTTTATGAAGGAATTTGACAGCCCGGGAAAGAAACCCCAGGTGGAACCCGGATTATATGAGGCCACCGTCACGAAATTCTACCAGGCGGTAGAGTCCCTGGATGATAAGGACAAGACCGTGGCCCTCTTTGCACACAACCCGACCATTACCGATTTTATCAATTCCCTGGATTGCCGGCCCATAGACGACATGCCCACCTGCGGGGTCTATGTACTCAGTGCGGATACCCAAACCTGGAAGGATTTCAGACAGGCGGCCAAGGAGTTTCGGTTCTTTGATTATCCCCGCCTGCATTCCTGAACCCCACTTAAGCGATTTATCTTTGTGGCAGTTTGGGGGG
>JAJXYG010000125.1 GCA_021780705.1 Bacteroidota bacterium | reverse complement strand
AAAAATTACAGGAAGTACTCTCCTGTCCGGTGGGCCTTATAGAAGCCAGCTGGGGAGGTACCCCCGCAGAAGTCTGGACCCCCGGGGATTTGGTTACCCGGGACCCGGCGTTGCACAAGGCTGCAGACAGCCTTCAGGTTTCTGAGTATTGGCCCTCTGGTCCCGGACTGACTTTCAATGCCATGATTCATCCCCTGACGGGATACAAAATAGCAGGAGCCATCTGGTATCAGGGGGAATCCAATACCGGTACCGCCTCCACCTATCACCGGTTGTTCTCCACCATGATCCGGGCCTGGCGCCAGCGATGGGGAAGTGAATTCCCTTTCTATTTTGTGCA
Organism: Bacteroidota bacterium; assembly: GCA_021780705.1. Taxonomy (GTDB): domain Bacteria; phylum Bacteroidota; class Bacteroidia; order Chitinophagales; family Chitinophagaceae; genus Ginsengibacter. The sequence continues at coordinate 3,997 of JAJXYG010000125.1, read as the reverse complement.
GATTGCTCCCTTTTCAGGGTATAGCGGCATTACCGGGGCCTTGCTTCAGGAAGCGCAGACCCAGACCCTCAGCCTCCCCCACACGGGTATGGTGGTAATTTCTGACCTGGTGGATGATGTCACCAATATCCATCCCAGGGACAAGAAGGACGTGGGGTACCGGCTTGCCGACCTGGCGCTCACGGAGACTTACCATAAGGAAGGATTTCCCAGCGAGTACCCCTCCTATCAGGGGATGAAAATTGAAAATTCCCGGATCAGGGTCACCCTGGGGGGTACTTCCGGTGGACTGGTTTGTAAAGGACCGGAGGTCACCGGATTTTACATTGCGGGAAAAGACCGTAAATTTTATCCGGCCGAGGCCCGGATTGACGGCAGTACCCTGTGGGTCTCTAGCCCCAGAGTGGCTGACCCGGTGGCAGTACGCTATGATTTTACCAATACCGCCATACCCAATCTTTTCGGCGGGGACGGCCTGCCTGTCAATGGATTTCGTACGGACGACTGGGATGGAATTTTGACTCCCTGAACCAGGAATCAGGCATGGGGAGCCGATATATTCTAATTTTCTATATATTTGAAATAAAACCATACCGCTCTTCGTTTACTCCCTGTGGGTACACCTTGGAGGTTACCTGTTCGGGGACTTTAAAAATTTCGATTAACTTTATAAAACCTCGGCATCACAAAAAATATTCCTTTTGAAAGATTACGCACCTGAAGAAAAGGCGATCCTGAAACAACTGGAGGATGGGTTATCTCCCAACCTTCATTATCATGGATTGCATCATACCCGGGATGTCATGGAGGCTGCGCTTCGGATTGCATCGAGTGAAGGCCTTCCTGAAGACCAGATCAGGCTGCTACGGATTGCGGTACTGTATCATGATTCGGGGTTTGTCGTCAATTCCAAAGACCATGAGTCCCATGGTTGTGAAATTGCAAAACGCAATCTGCCTGCATATGGATATAGCCCCAAGGAAATCGAGACTATCTGCGGGATGATCATGGCTACCAGGATCCCCCAGAGCCCCCACAACCTCCTTGAAAAAATTATATGTGATGCGGACCTGGATTACCTGGGTCGGGACGATTTCAACCGGATCAGCCGGTCCCTTTATGAGGAAATTAAACTCTCCGGCCAGAATCTCGGGGAAAGGGACTGGAACCTGCTGCAAAAGAAATTCCTGGAAAATCACCATTATTTCACTGAATTCGGAAAGAAAAACCGCGAGCCGCTCAAGCAACAGCACTTGCGCAAAATCAATGACCTCCTGGCGCAGCTTGCCTGAGTTCCGGATCAGATTTCGGTAATCTTTTTACGTTTTAATGAAAGCATTTCTGCGGGTACCGCCTGACAAATCTCTTCTTTGAGGATGGTTACGATACGCTGCTTGACAAAGTGCCGGTAGGTTACGATGCTGATTTCCCGGACCGGTACCGGGGGCTTAAAATGGCGGACAAATTCACGGTCTTTTTCACTGAGTTCATTGATGGCCAGTTCCGGAAGGATGGTGACTCCATGGTTGATATCCACCATTTTTTTTAGTGTTTCAATGCTTCCCGCTTCATATTCCAGGTTGCTGGATTTTAATCCCTTTCTTCTCAGCTCACAAAGGTTCAGGACCTGGGTGCGCAGGCAATGGCCTTCTTCCAAAAGCCAAAGGTGGTTGGGGTCGATGTCTCCGGGCAGGAGATATTTCTTGCGCATCATTTTTTCATCCCGGGAGGCATAGACCAGGAACTGTTCATAATAGAGCGGCTGTTCCTTCAAAAGTTCATTGTTCAGCGGGGTGGCCAGTATGCCCAAATCCAGGTGGTGACTTCTGAGCTGGTCGATGATCTGTTGGGTGGTGAGTTCGGAGATTTTGATTTTGAGTAAGGGATACTTCTTCAAAAAACTATTCAAAAACAGGGGCAGCAGGTAGGTGGCCACCGTGGGAATGATTCCCATCCGCAGTTCCCCCTTGATTTCTCCTTTGAGTTCACTGATCAGTTCGGTCAACCGCTCGGTTTCCCGTACAATGACCTTTGCCTGGGCAATCACGGCTTCTCCTGCTTCGGTCGGGATGACCGGCTGACGGCTCCGGTCAAAGATCCGGATTCCCAGTTCTTCTTCCAGGTTGCGGATCATCATGCTGAGGGTGGGCTGGGTGACAAAGCATTCCCCGGCTGCCTTCCCAAAGTGCCGGTGGGTATCCACTGCCAGGATGTATTTCAGATGTTGGATGTTCAAGATGATAGATTTTGTCTATGCAAATTTAGATAATGCAGGCATTTTTCTATGAATGGAGTGCTTGAGGAATATATTTTGTTTGAAGGGACGGCTCTTTATGGCCAGGATGTCGTCATGGACAAATATTGCATACTTTAAAGGCACCGGGTCTGGGTTGCTTTTACAGGAACCTTTGTATATTCGTCAAAATGATCCTCCATGATGAAGGAGCGCTTTTATTCCCTGGATGTCTTTCGCGGGGCTACGGTATGCCTGATGATTATGGTCAATAATCCGGGAACCTGGGATCATATTTATGCTCCTTTGGATCATTCCCCCTGGAATGGAGTAACCCCTACCGACATTGTATTCCCGTTTTTTCTCTTTGTAGTGGGAAATGCCCTGGCATTTGTCATCCCCAGACTTGAAGCAGGCGGGTCTGCATTTTTTTGGAGGAAGGTACTCACCCGGACCCTGGTGATTTTCGGGATAGGGCTGCTGTTAAACTGGACTCCTTTTCTAAGGTGGGAGGATCACCATATCGTTTTTAAATCCTGGACCTATGCCGATACGAATGGCCAGGTGGTAGGGGTTCGGATCATGGGGGTATTACAGAGAATCGCCCTGGCCTATTTTTTTGCCTCGGTGATCATTTATTTCCTGAAAATCCGGGGGGCGTTTTATACGGCCTGTCTCCTGCTGTTGGGCTATTGGTTTCTGTGTGTGGCGGCGCACCCCTCAGATCCTTTCAGCCGGAGTGGATGGTTTGGAACCCGGGTTGACATGGCCATACTCGGCGAACCTCATATGTATCACGGCGAACTCCTGGATGGCCATCCGATTGCCTTTGATCCGGAAGGATTCATGAGCCTGTTTGGAGCCATCGTCCAGGTGATATTCGGATATCTCGTGGGGGATTACATTCGTAAGAAGGGAAAGAGTGCAGAAATGCTAAATGGTCTGTTCGTCATGGGGCTGGTACTCATGTTTGCAGGGTACCTGTGGAATATGGTTTTCCCCATCAATAAGAAAATATGGACCAGTTCCTATGTCGTCTATACCACAGGGTTGGCTACGGTAATTCTCGGCATCATCACGTATGTGGTGGAAATCAAGCAAAGGAAGGGTTGGATTACCCGCTTCTTTGATGTATTTGGCAAAAACCCTCTTTTCATATTTGTCCTGAGCGGTTTTCTGCCCCGCCTCTTCACCCTGATCCGGATTCCTGACGGCATGAATGCGCAAGGCACCCCGGACTATGTCACCCCTTTCGGCTGGTTTTACGAGCACCTCTGCCAACCGCTCTTCAGCGACCTTCGCGCCGGTTCCTTATTTTATGCCCTTTGCCTGATTACCTTTTATTGGCTGATCGTTTACTGGATGGACAGGAAAAAAATCTATATCAAAGTCTAAGGGACTTCCCTTTCACACGAAAGAAAAAAAAAGGATACCCGAATTAGCTTAAATCAGGGCCAGCCGGTAAGTAGTTTTATAAACCGCCTTGCCTCCCGGCTCCAGGATGCGGACTCCCATTTGATTGTTAAACCCGTTGGGTGCCCCACTGATGTTTTCAATTGCAATGCTCTTGCGGTGGGGGGGAATATAGAACTGCAGATAAGGATAGGATTTTTCGGGCAGGATCTCCACCTGGATATGGCGGGACCGATTTCTTAAAATGCATTTGGGCGCCTCACTTTCCCAGTTCACCGTAAAGCAGTTGTCCAGGTTCATATCCCCAATTTTTTTGAAAGAGTCATATACTCGGTAAGGAATCAGGTTGCC
>JAJXYG010000019.1 GCA_021780705.1 Bacteroidota bacterium | reverse complement strand
TAAGGGTGGCCCTATCGTCCAGGTAAAGGGAAGGGATGAAAAACCAACGATTCTCTCAGATAAAAACCAAGATGTGCTTTACTCCGGTCCTCTTGCCGTAATGGTAGATGAAATGAGCGCCTCGGCCTCAGAGATTTTTGCCGCGGCCATTCAGGATTACCATCGGGGGGTCATTATCGGAAGCAGTTCCACTTATGGAAAAGGTACCGTGCAAAGGAGCATCTCCCTGGATCCCCAGTCTGAAAACCCCCTGTTTGGAGGTTCCTCAGAAGGATTGGGGGATTTGAAGCTAACCTTCAGAAAGTTCTACCGGATTAACGGGGGGGCTACCCAGCTAAAAGGAGTAATTCCTGATATCATCGTACCTGACCGGCTGGAGAATGTAAAATTCAGAGAAAAGGACAATCCGGACGCCCTGAATTGGGATACCATTGCGCGGGCCACCTACACCACCTGGAACCCGGGTTATAGCTTCAATAGTGTTGTAAATCAAACCAATAGCGCGTTAAGTCGCGATTCCACCTTTATTGATATTAAAAATGATGTGAATCTTCTGGACAAGTATAATGATGAAGAAACTCCTTTGGATATTACCGAATACCGGCAAAGGATTGACCTGATCAAGAACCTTTCCAAGAAGATTGACAGCCTGTCCCAGCCCAGGGCAGACCTTAAGGTATTAAATACCTCTGCCGATTCTTTGAGTCTGTTGGGGAATGCCACAGATGAATTAAAGAACAAGCAATTCCTGAAAAGAGTGGGGGATGACATATATATAAAGGAGACGGTCAAAGTGGTCGATAAGATGATCAATGAGGAACAGATTGCCGAACGCAAATAGGGATTCTGTAAATATTTTAACCGAGAAACCGGCTTTTAGGCCGGTTTCTTGCATAAAACCAGAGCCTCTCAGGGCCGAATTTAGCCCAGGGCGGCGCAGAAACATTTTACTTTTTACAGTTTACCTTTATTTTTCTTTTTACCCTATCTTTGCGACCTAAAATTTATCAACTTGGCTAAAAAGTTTTCCAAAGAAACTTATTTGTACTGGTACGAATTAATGCTTTTGCTTCGAAGGTTTGAAGAAAAAGCCGGTCAGATGTATGGGATGCAGAAAATCCGCGGATTTTGTCACCTATATATAGGGCAGGAGGCAGTTGCTGCCGGCTGTATGACCGCTACCAATCCGGAAGACATCTTTATTACCGCCTACCGCGACCACGGACTGGCTATTGCGAAAGGGGTTTCTGCCAAAGCTTGCATGGCGGAACTGTACGGAAAGGCTACCGGATGCAGCAAGGGCAAGGGTGGTAGCATGCATATGTTTGGAGTAAAAGAGCGCTTTTTCGGAGGTCACGGTATTGTGGGTGCCCAGATTGGTACCGGGGCAGGTTTGGCATTTGCAGAAAAATATAAGGGCACTACCAACGTGGTGCTTTGTTTTTTCGGCGATGGCGCAGCCAGGCAGGGAATTTTGCATGAAACCTTCAATATGGCCATGCTATGGAAATTGCCGGTAGTGTTTATTTGTGAAAATAATAATTACGCCATGGGAACCTCTGTGGCACGTACTTCCAATGTCTTGGATATATACAAGCTTGCAGATGCCTATGAAATGCCTGGAGACCGGGTTGACGGAATGAACCCGGAAGCCGTTCATGACGCCGTGGAAAGGGCTGTGAAAAGAGCCCGCGAAAGTGGAGGCCCCACCTTGCTGGAAGTCAAAACCTACCGCTACAAGGGGCATAGTATGAGTGACCCGGCCAAATACCGCTCCAAGGAGGAAATGGAGGAATACAAACAAAGGGATCCGGTTGAAACTTCTCTGACCAAGCTTCAAAAGGAATTTGGAGTAAGCGATGAGGAAATTGAGGCAATCAATGAACGCGTGAAAGCTGAAGTGGAAGAATCTGTGAATTTTGCAGATGAGAGCCCGTTTCCGGATGACGATGAGCTATATAAGGACGTATACGCGGAGGAAGGGTACCCATTTATTGAAGATTAATGCGGAATGGATACGGGATCATACCGTCCACACTTAGCACCTATTATTTAAAAAGAAAAAAAGAGATAATGTCTGAAAAAGGAATGCATCATGCAGAGCAGGATGTAATTATGAAGGCCAGGGGGTTCTGGATGAATTACAGTAAGCCGATAACCTATATTGGCAGTGCGGTGATTCTGGTCCTGGGAGGTTGGCTTGTATATAAGTATATGTTCAAATTACCGGAAGAAGCCAAAGCCAATGATGCGGTATTTGTTACCCAGAATTATTTTAATTCATTCAGCAGTGCGCCGAACGATTCCTCCAAAATCAAAATGGCTACCATTGTGATCAACGGGGACGGCAGGTCCGATGGCGCGCTTAGAATCATCGATAAATATTCAGGAACTTCAGCTGCCAATTTATGCGAATTCTATGCAGGAGCCTGTTATCTGAGTCTCGGACAATTTGAAAAGGCTGTAAAATACCTGAAGGATTTTAATGCGGGAGGTGCCACCCAGATTCAAAGCAGAGCCGATGGGATGATTGGAGATGCCTATGCAGAATTAAAGAAAAATGATGACGCCCTGGATTATTACAAGAAAGCGGCCAGTGTGAATGAAAAGGATGATTTTACCTCCTCAGAATATCTTTTCAGAGCTGCGCTTTTTGCCGAGACCATTGGCAAAACAAAGGATGCCATTGAGCTGTTTACCAAAATCAAAACGGATTATCCAACTAACCAAAAAGCAGCCGATGTGGACAGATACCTGGCAAAACTGGGCGACTTTTCTGAATAAATTTCATACCCGAAATTGATGGCAGTTGTAAACGAAAAATTATTGAATTTCAATCCGGGCATCCTTCCAAAGGATGCCTGTATTGTTTTGGTACATACAGAATGGAATGCAGCAATTGTGGATAAATTACTGGAAGGCTGTATCCGGGTACTGGACCAGTATGGAATGAATAATTATAAGACGGTTTGCGTGCCGGGGGCTTTTGAAATTCCCTTTGCCATCAAGAATTTCTGGGATAACTATCAAAACAAGTTTGAAAAGCCCCAGGCTTTCATTGCACTGGGTTGCGTAATTCGGGGAGGTACCCCACATTTTGAATATGTGTGCAGGGCAGTAACCGATGGGGTGCTTCAATTAAACCTGACCCTTCCGATTCCTTCCATCTTCGGCGTGCTCACCGTGGATAATATGGAGCAGGCAGAGCAAAGGGCAGGGGGGATACATGGCCATAAGGGTGAAGAGGCCGCCATCACCGCCCTTAAAATGATATCTCATCGATATTCAGCGTAAATTTGAACTCAACCAGGCAGGTCTCATGTTTCCGCCGTGTGGAACAAGAAGCCTGGGGGTTGGAAATTCTATCAAAATCTAAAATAATCCTCATCGCAGCTAAATTGCAGTGAAACATTTCAAAAACTCATGAAAGTCCAGTTATTCATTCCTTGCTTCATTGACCAACTGTATCCGCAGACCGGGTTCAATATGGTGAAGGTGCTGGAAAAAGCGGGTTGCCAGATCATCTACAACACGAACCAGACCTGTTGCGGGCAACCGGCCTTTAACGCGGGATTCTGGTCCGAAGCCAGACAGGTGGCCACAAAATTTGTGAAAGACTTTGAAGGGACTGATTTTATCGTGGGCCCGTCGGCTTCCTGTGTAGGATTTGTCAGGAATTATTATGGTGTCCTTTTTGACGATTCTGCCATTCATAATGACGTAAAGGATTTGGCCAAACGGACTTACGAATTCTCGGAATTCCTCACTGAGGTACTCAAAATAGAAGACCTTGGCGCGACATTTGAAGCCAGGGCTACCTACCACGACAGTTGTGCGGCCCTGAGGGAATGCAAAATCAAGGAAGGGCCCAGAAAGCTGCTTTCTCATGTAAAAGGGCTACAGATTTCCGAAATGGATGAATCGGAAACCTGCTGTGGTTTTGGCGGCTCCTTTGCAGTTAAATTTGAACCCATCTCAATTGCGATGGCGGATCAAAAGGCCCACCATGCCCTGGATGCCGGGGCGGAATATATCATATCCACTGACATGAGCTGCCTGATGCATTTACAGGGATATATTCAAAAAAAGCAACTGCCACTAAAGACCATTCATCTGGCAGACGTCCTGGCCAGCGGTTGGTAAGCCTCTAACTTGTTTTGGGTTGGTACTCACTCTCACTCTCTGTCTCTGTCCTGGTTTTTCCAAATTCTGATCCAATATTGGGCTCCCCATATTGTCGCTGCCATAATTTTTTTTAAAAGTGTAAATCCATTCCTTTCCTATTCTCGTAACTCTTGATGAGCGCTCATTTTTTCAAATAAAAAAGAACCGTCATGAGTAGAAAAAAAATTACTGCCAGGAT
>JAJXYG010000361.1 GCA_021780705.1 Bacteroidota bacterium | reverse complement strand
GAATTCTGTCATGGGAGCCGTTGCCAGCCTGGATATGGACCTTCACCCGGCTTCCATGGACAAAGGTGGATTTATATTGCTCAAAGGGAAGGAAGAGCTCCCAATCCCCGTTTTTGTTGCGCTCCATCGGATGGGAATACCGGTCCCAACCGTTAAAATCTCCCGTCAGGAACAGTTGGTGGGCATTGGGTGCCCATTCCCGGTAGGTCCATCCTTTCAGGTTGCCGTTAAAATTGATTCCATAATAGTAATGGCCCTTGGCAAAATCCAGTAGGGTGCCCTCCACCTCTTCAATTTCTCTTTTTGCCCTTTCAAAGCGGCGGTATCGCTCGTTCACATCGTGCATATAGGGTTCCAGCCAGGGATCTTCCTGGACAATGGCGGGTATTTTCTCTGTATCCAAGGTCATGCTTTTGTCTTCTAAGGTAACATGTTTTATCATTTAAGCAATCATTTTCAATCTCTTTGAAAGTATGTCTCGGAAAATAATAGCTACAACCCCTTTCCATCCCCCTCTTCAGTCTAATAGGAGAAAAAATTAATCTCAGGCATCCCCTTCGCCCGGAGCAGTTTCTTGGGAATTCTTTTTACATTTATCCCCTGCAATCCTTGTGTATTCTTTAAACCCAACCCTTTTCCCATGCACCTGACACCCAGAGAGACTGAAAAATTGTTACTGTTTTTGGCCGGGGAATTGGCTGAAAAAAGAATGGCCCGCGGTTTGAAACTCAACTACCCCGAGTCGATCGCACTTATCAGCAGCAGGCTCCAGGAAGCTGCCCGAGATGGAAAGACCGTCGCGGAATTAATGCAATACGGGGCCACCTTACTGACACGGGAAGATGTAATGGAAGGCATCCCGGAAATGGTGGAAGAAGTGCAGATCGAAGCCACCTTCCCGGATGGAACCAAACTGGTGACGGTACATCATCCGATCCGATAACTCATCAAATCTACACCCATGATACCCGGAGAATATTTTGTAGGAAAAAAGGACATAGAAGCAAATGCCGGTAAGGAAGTTACCCGGCTCGGAGTGATCAATACCGGAGACCGGCCGGTTCAGGTGGGTTCCCATTTCCACTTTTTTGAAGTCAACCGGCAATTGGAACTGGACCGGGAAAAAGCCTTCGGGAAAAGACTGAATATAGCCGCAGGTACCGCCGTCCGCTTTGAACCGGGGGAAGAAAAGGAAGTGGAACTTATTCCACTCTCTGGCAGGCAAAAGGTCCATGGGATCAATAACCTGGTCAATGGCAGTACCGTCCATCCTGCCCAAAAAACAAAATCCCTGGAAAAAGCTGCCCTCCTTAATTTCAAAAACAAATCCCAATGAGTTTTTCCATCAACCCCATCAAATATGCCAATATGTACGGACCCACGACTGGTGATCGGGTACGCCTGGGTGATACTGAACTGATTATTGAAGTAGAACATGACTTCACCGTATACGGGGAGGAAAATAAATTCGGAGGTGGAAAGACCATCCGGGACGGGATGGCACAATCTTCCACTGCCAAAAGAAATGAGGGTGTCCTTGATTTGCTCCTCACGGGGGTGCTCATCATTGACCACTGGGGAATCGTCAAGGCAGATATCGGTATCAAGGACGGAAAAATCGTGGGGATCGGCAAAGCGGGCAATCCCGATATCATGGACGGGGTGGACTCAGACATGATCATAGGGGCCGCCACCGAAGTGCACGGAGGGGCCGGCCTCATTGCGACTGCAGGAGGGATAGACAGCCATATTCATTTCATATGCCCCCAGTTGATCGACCACGCCCTCTTCAGCGGGATTACAACCATGTTTGGAGGAGGCACGGGGCCTGCCGACGGGACCAATGCCACCACCGTAACCCCAGGGGCCTGGAATATCCAGAAGATGTTGGAAAGTGCGGACGCCTTTCCCATGAATCTCGGTTTTTTGGGCAAGGGCAATTGCTCCACTACCGGCCCCCTGGTCGAGCAAATTGAAGCGGGAGCTATTGGACTCAAAATTCATGAAGACTGGGGGGCTACTCCTGCCGTCATCGATGCGTCCCTCAAGGTAGCCGATGAATTGGATGTGCAGGTGGCCATACATACCGATACCTTGAATGAAGCCGGCTTTCTGGAGGATACCATCCATGCGATCAATGGCCGCACGATTCATACCTACCATACGGAAGGTGCTGGCGGGGGGCATGCTCCCGATATCATAAAGGCAGCCATGTATCCCAATATTCTGCCCTCCAGTACCAACCCCACCCGACCCTACACCCAAAATACGATAGATGAACATCTTGACATGCTGATGGTCTGCCACCACCTTGATCCTTCTGTCCCCGAGGATGTAGCCTTTGCCGACAGCCGGATCAGGCCCGAAACTATTGCGGCAGAAGACATCCTGCATGACATGGGGGTATTCAGCATGATGAGTTCGGACAGCCAGGCCATGGGCCGGGTGGCAGAAGTCATTACCCGAACTTGGCAGACGGCAGATAAAATGAAAAAACAACGGGGATTGCTACCCGAGGATACCGCAAAAGGATGCGACAACTTCAGGGTAAAACGCTATGTGGCCAAATACACCATCAACCCGGCCATCACCCATGGAATTTCTGAATACACGGGTTCTTTGGAAAAGGGGAAAATCGCAGACATTGTCCTTTGGAAACCCGCCTTCTTTGGCGCCAAGCCGGAAATTATCATTAAGGGAGGCATGATCATTGCCGCCCGGATGGGAGACCCCAATGCCTCTATCCCCACCCCTCAGCCCGTGCTATACCGCCACATGTTTGGGGCCTATGGGAAAGCGGTGTACAAGACCTGCTTCACCTTTGTATCCAAACTGTCCCTGGAAAATGGCACCATACTCTCCTATGACCTTCAAAAGGAAATCCTGCCGGTAAAGAACTGCCGCAGTATTGGCAAAAAGGATTTGGTGCACAATGACCAGATGCCCGATATCCAGGTAGATCCTGAAACCTATACCGTGACCGCCGACGGGGTTCGGCTTACCTGTGAACCCCTAACCGAGGTAGCGCTGGCGCAACGTTATTTCCTGTTTTAATTATGGCTATGTCTATATTGGTTCAAGAAAAGTTGGGAAGCTTCAAGGAGGAAGCGCGGGGCAACCTGGAACTGGACTACCTGGAAGTGGAATGGTTTGAGACCCACAAAAGAATCCTGCATAAAATGACCCGGGGTGGCATCCCTCTTACCCTCCGGTTCCTGGACCAGGATCCTGAATTAAGGGAAGGGGACATACTTTTTATAGACAGCGACCGGATGGTCCTGGTGGAAATCATTCCCTGCAAGTCGATAGTGCTTTCACCGCTGCACCTCGCGGAAGCCTCGGCCCTTTGTTATGAAATCGGGAACCGGCATTTGCCGCTATTTATAGAAGGCACCCAATTGGTGGTGCCCTACGAGGCTCCCCTGTTCCAATGGTTGCATGCCACTGGATTTAAGCCCGTAATTGAAGAACGAAAGCTGCAGGACCCGCTGAAGACGACCGTGCTGCCTCACGTGAAGTTTTCTTTTGACCGGCAATAAATAAACAGTATCAACCAAACATAAACTTAATGATTCAACCCCACCTGCTTCACCTGATTCAACTGGCAGATCCCTCACTGCCGGTCGGCGGATTTTCCCATTCTGCCGGCCTGGAAACCTATGTACATGAGGGACTGGTGAGAGACCGCCACACCGCGCATGAGTTCATCTCGCAGCAGTTGCGAATCAATATACATTATACGGATGCAGCCCTGTTATCGCTATCTCATGAATGCGTCCTGCAGGACCCAAGGGAAAAAATAAGGGAATTGGATGCCCTTTGCCATGCAGTAAAACTCCCGATGGAAATCAGGATGGCCAGCAATAAGATGGGGATACGTCTATTAAAGGTGTACGAAAAAATGGCAACCGGGAGCCTGGCTTCCTGGTATCATCGGCAAATAAATAACGGGGATTGCCAGGGGCACTACCCGATCGCATTCGGGCTGATTGCAGCAGATTTGGGCATTCCCAAAGCGGAAGCCCTGTCGGCATTTTATTATACTACCGCCTCCGGGATGGTAACCAATGCGGTAAAGCTGATTCCGCTCGGCCAGCAGGAGGGTCGAGAAATCCTGATGTCCCTATTTGAATTAATCAATGAGCTATCCCTTGAAAACCTGACCGTGGATGAAGACAGGATCGGACTTTGCTGCCCGGGTTTTGATATGCGATGTATCTTGCATGAAGAGTTGTATTCACGTTTATATATGTCTTAATCTAACCCCGCATGAAGCAAAACATTTTGAACCCCGACGCCCTGCAACCCGAAAATGAACCCAGGCCGGATAGGGCGCAGGCACGTCATTACCTAAAAATCGGCATCGCGGGTCCTGTCGGTT
>JAJXYG010000099.1 GCA_021780705.1 Bacteroidota bacterium | reverse complement strand
TCAGACAGTCCGGAGGAGGTGTGCGGAAAAAAATCAGGCCTCCTTTTAATAATGCAGCCCGAATCCAAATTTATACAGCGGATCCTTGGAGTCATAGGGCACATCTTCCTTCTGGTCCCGAACCGCCTGCATGGAACTGGGAAGTTCAATGGGCAGATGCCCCTCGGGTTTCGCCCTGCCAAAGATCACATCCATGACGGCCTGGTCGCTGGCGCCGAAGTCCGCCAGCAACCCTTTGGCTGCGGCACTGATCTCGGGAATTACGGCCGGGCGGTCCAGGTAAATATCCACGATGGTTGGGACGGTATGCAAAATTTGCAGAATACTGTCTTTTTGTTTTCCCTTAAAATCCAGATCTCCGTGGTGGAACATCCTGGCCATGGGAATAGGCGATGCTACCGGGTAGAAGGGAGTACTGAGCCGCAGGATGGCGATATCTGCCTGGGAGGGATCATCCACCACTGTACCATACTGTGCAGCCACCTTCGGATCTATATCCTTCACATAGATCTTCAGGGTGCCCTCCTTCAGGGGCAATATATTCTTTTCATTTTTAAGCAAGGTCATCGCCCTGCGCTGGGAGGCCTCACCGGCTTTCACAAATTCGGGTTTCCCCACAATATGGGAAGCCTGGTCCGCATCAATGAAGGGATCATCAAAAAGCCCCAGTTCGAATTTTACCCGAAGCAACCGGCGGACACTGCTGTCGATCCGTGCTATGCTGATCTTTCCCTCCTTCACCAGTTGTACTACCAGTTCCGGGCAATTTTCCCCTCCGAACTGGTCCACCCCTGCATTGAGCACCTTTTCCACCCTCTGGATCCGGGAAAGGTTCTGCACCCCCCAGGCACGTGCCGGCCATACCACCCCACCCATGTGGGTATCGGTAATCAGGCCCCAGTCAGTGCATACCACCCCATTATAGTGATAGTGGTTTCTCAGCAATCCGGTAATGATATCTTTATTGAAAGAAAATCCCACGTTTTCGCTGGTCTGGCCCATCGGTACCCCGTAATAGGGCATGATGGCCGCCGTATGGGCCCTGAAGGCCGCTTCAAAGGGGATCAGGTGGTACTTGAAATTATGCCCGGGGTATACTTCCCCTTTCTGAAAGGGAAAGTGGGGATCCAGTCCATCCTTCTGGGGTCCGCCCCCGGCAAAATGCTTGGTCATGCAGGCTACGCTGGTGGATCCAAGTGTGTCTTCCTGGAATCCCAGGATATAGGCCATCGCCATCCGGGAAGTAAGTTGGGCATCTTCGCCAAAGGTGCCGGCTATCCTGGGCCACCTCGGCTCGGTGGCCAGATCCACCTGGGGATGCAGGGCTTCCCGGATTCCGACGGCGAGGTATTCCTGGCGCGCGTCATTGGCAAATTCCCGGGTCAGCACAGAATCCCCGATGGCTCCAAATCCCAGGGGTTCGCACCACTGGGAAAAAGTAGTGGCGCCGAGGGAAAAAATATTCTTGGTAAAATGACTCCTGGGGTCGCTGGCAATGGTAATGGGAATCCCGAGCCGGGTTGAATCTTCGGCATATTGCTGCATGGCATCATACCATTTAGCCAGGGCCGGAATAGACGGTATGGCCCACAAATTAAAGTGATTCATTTTGTCTTTCTTCATCAGGTTCAAGGCATTGGGGGCAAAGGAAAACATCCCTGTGGCAGGTTCATCCCCGATGGTACCATCCTCATTGACCCGGGCACCGTTAATGAACATCATACCCGCCTTTTCTTCAAGGGTCATCTGGGAAAGCAGGTCGTTGATCCGGGCGTCAATAGGTTGGCGTGGATCTTCATACACGTCCAGCTTTCCATTCTTGTTAAGATCCCGGAAGGTAAACCCGTTACGGGTCAGCAGTACCCTCGAATAGCGTAGTAACCGTTCATGTGGCTTAAGGGGTTTGCCTGGGTTACCGGCGGCAATAAAAATCAGGATTATCAGGAGCACCCCCGAAGCAGGGACCACTCTGGCAAAAGGTCTTCTCATATAACTAAGCAATTTGATTTGTAGGAGTGAAGATACCCAATTTTAACGCCAAAACCCCTGATTTTTCCCCTTTCAAACTAAAAACTGCCCATCCCGTAAATAGCAGGAAAATCCCAGAAACCTGTCCTCCTCATGCTTGATTTCTGGCGCCGGAGTACTCCATCAGGCAGTTTGTTTTTGGTACCGGAACGGCAGACACCACCCCACCCAAAGACCCCCAAATTACCAGTGACCCTGTCCATAATTTGCGGAAATGCCCCCATTTCCCCGCCGGATACACGCAAATCAGAAGCGTTACCAAAAAGGATAAGGATAATTCATTTGGAGGAGAATGGACAAATTCAGAGAGGAAGAAATGAGGCTCACAGCGCCAGGAATACTTCTCAGGCAGAAGTGTGTGCAACCACCTGCTATTGGACACTTGTGGAGATTCCTTCAAATGGTGGCAAAATAATATTTTTCAGGAAAAATAACTTTTCTTTAAGTGGTTGATTTTTTAGCAATGCATTCCGAAATCCGTGTCATTTTACAGGGACAAAAAATGACAGGGAATCCCAGATTGTCACATAGTTCCCATAAGATCCCACATATAAATCATACACCGAATTATCCACCCAGGTAGCATACTTCCATGTGTATCGCTGCCTTCCCCAGCGGTCACCTGTCACCCTAACCCTTACCTGCAGGGCACTTTGAGACTATTCTTTATGGATTGATTTTGAGGCAGCCTGCAGACAGGCTGTCATACCCCATGAACCTCATGATTTTTTAAGGTGTCTCAAACCAGGAGAGATTCTACGACATACCGGCCTATTTCATAGCCTTTGGTGGAATTAAAATCCGCACGTATTACATATTTCCTTTATCCAACTCATTAGCCGCTCATCGATTCATCGCTCAGGGAGCTCTCAAATCACTTACCTTCACCCTTTTAAAATATTCTCATGAAGAAAATTCTATTATCAGGCCTGCTACTGGCCTTCTCTACCATTTTTGCCTTTGGGCAAAATGACAGCAGCATTCATTATGACCAGCATGTGGCTTTTAATCCAATTTTTTATCCCTTTAACGGAAATGAATACCGGAGCGCCAGTGGCATGCCGGGTCCTGCCTACTGGCAGAACAGGGCAGATTACACGATAAAGGCTACCCTGGATACCACTGAAAAGGCGGTAAAGGGATCTATGGTACTTACCTACAAAAATAACAGCCCGGACCCCTTGAAATTCCTGTGGCTCCAGCTCGACCAGAATATCTACAAGAAGGACAGTCGTGCAGAGGCTACCACCAATCTTACAGGCGGCAGGTGGGCGACCCGGAAATTTACCGATGGCGATGAATTGAAATCGGTGGAGGTGGAAATGAACGGGGTCACTACCAAGGCCAAATACATTGTATCGGATACCCGCATGCAGGTATGGCTTCCCAAGACCTTAGCTGCGAAAACCGGGGTACTGAAACTGAAAATCACCTACTCCTTCAAGGTTCCCCAGTATGGTACGGACCGCATGGGCCGGGTAGATACCAAAAACGGGTGGATCTATGAAATCGCCCAATGGTTTCCCAGAATGTGTGTCTATGACGACATCGAGGGATGGAACACCCTGCCCTATCTCGGTGCAGGAGAGTTTTACCTGGAATACGGCAATATCGATTACACCATTACCGCTCCTTCCAATTTAATTGTAGCAGGTTCCGGAGAATTACTCAATCCCGCCCAGGTCCTGACTCCTGAGGTAAGAAAAAGACTCGAACTGGCCCGCAAGAGTGATTCCACTGTCACGATCATCAGTGCGGATGAACTCAGCGGCAACAGTTACCATCCCGATAAGGCCAATCTCACCTGGCACTTCCTTTGCAAAAATACCCGGGATGTAGCCTGGGCAGCCTCCAAGGCTTTTATCTGGGATGCGGCCCGGATCAACCTCCCGGGTGGCAAGAAGGCGCTGGCCCAATCCGTATATCCGGTAGAAAGTGCCAAGGCCAAAGCCTGGAAGAGATCCACAGAATTTGTGAAAGGAGCCATTGAACTGTATTCCAAAGAATGGCATACGTTCACCTATCCTTCCGCTACCAATGTGGCCGGAATCGTAGGGGGGATGGAATATCCCGGAATCGTATTTTGCTCCTGGAAAAGTTCCGGAGGCGGACTCTGGGAGGTCACCAATCATGAATTCGGGCACAACTGGTTCCCGATGATGGTAGGCTCCAATGAACGTAAATATCCCTGGATGGATGAAGGGTTCAACACCTTTATCAATGGAGTGGATACCAAGGTCTTTAACAAAGGTGAATTCTACCACCATGAGAATATAGAAAGGATGGCTCCCTACATCTTCAAGAAAGATGCGGATGCCATCATGACCATCCCGGACGTTACCCAGGCCGATTTCCTG
>JAJXYG010000092.1 GCA_021780705.1 Bacteroidota bacterium | reverse complement strand
GGATTCCCTGAAGGCTGCCGATGACCGGGAGGCGGCATTTGTCCGGGTCGTGCTGGCAGATACCGAAGACGTATGGACCAAACTCTTTGGGGATATGGGCAGAACCTATACCGATCCCACCCTGGTCCTTTACCGGGACGCCACTACCTCCGGATGCGGGGAGGCAAGCGCTTCCAGCGGGCCCTTCTATTGCCCGGCGGACCAAAAAGTCTATATCGATTTATCCTTTGCCCAGGAGCTGCGGGACCGGTTTCATGCTTCAGGGGATTTTGCGATGGCCTATGTAGTGGCCCATGAAGTGGGTCATCACGTACAAAACCTGCTGGGAGTGAGTGCCAAAATGGACCGGCTGCGGAGCCAGTTGGGAGAAACCGCCTATAACAAATACTCGGTCCGTTTGGAATTACAGGCCGACTTTTATGCAGGACTCTGGGCGCATTATGACCAAAAACTGAAAAATGTCATTGATGAGGGGGATATTGCCTCTGCGCTCAGCGCAGCTGAGGCGGTTGGGGATGACCGGCTCCAGGAGGAAGCCACCGGAGCGGTGAACCCGGATTCCTTCACTCACGGGACGTCCGCCGAAAGAATGTACTGGTTTAAAAAGGGTTACGAATCAGGAGATATGGCCCAGGGAGATACCTTCTCTGCCACGGACCTGGACGGCAGCCATTAGGAGAGGGGCAAAAAAAAACCCCCGGCTTTTTATGACCGGGAGCCTCCTGATTAAAAACTACACACACTTATTTTAAATGAAACCTGAGATCTCTATACACACAAAAAAATTTGTAAAAGCCTCAAATACTAATAAAAACCTTTTCTGAGTGCTAAGTTTCATCATATTTTTTTAGGAAATTGTTCCATTTAGTAAATGGTATTGATTAATGATCAGGTGGCAAGGCGGTCTTTTTAGATAAAAATGCTTCCGGAATCGGCCGGGTTATTATAATTTTATGTACTAAGGGGCTGGAGTATTTATTATTTTTGTCAATAGTTTCAACATTCTTTGTGAATGGCAATAATTGATTTAAAAATTCCCAAATCTCTTTCAAGGGCGCTAAACATTCCTGTCAGCTCTCCCAGGCGGCAGCAATTGAAGGTGCTGAAGAAATTGCTGCGGAAGGCCAGGTTCACCGAATTCGGACAACAATACCTATTTGACGAAATTCTGCTCAGCCGGCATCCGGGCAAATCTTTCCAGCAGGTGGTCCCTACATTCAATTATAGTAAGATTTATAACGAATGGTGGTACAAGACCCTGGAAGGCAAGCCGGACATCTGCTGGCCGGGTACCATCAAGCTGTTTGCCCTGAGCAGCGGCACCAGTGAATCCTCCAGCAAATACATTCCCATCACCCGGGAACTGATCCGGTCCAACACCCTGACCAGCATCCGCCAGCTGATCAGCCTGGCTTCCTACAGCAAAGTCCCCAAATCTTCAGTGGGAAAGGGTTGGCTGATGCTCGGGGGAAGCACCAACCTGCAGAAATCTGCGACCTATTATGCCGGAGACCTCAGCGGTATTCAGGCAAAGAACATCCCCTTCTGGTTCCAGGGAATGTACAAGCCTGGAAAAAAGATCGCCAAGAATACCGACTGGTCCAAGAAACTGGAGGAGATCGTGGAAAAGGCCCCCCAGTGGGATATCGCCTTCCTGGTAGGGGTACCGGCCTGGGTACAGCTCTGCGTGGAAAAGGTAATAGAGCGATACCAGCTGAAGCATATCCATGAAATCTGGCCCAACCTGGCTTTTTATGTACACGGGGGGGTCGCCCTGGAACCCTACAAGAAGGGGTTCAACAAACTGCTGGGCAAACCCATCACCTATATTGAAACCTACCTGGCCAGTGAAGGATTTCTGGCCTACCAGAACCGCCAGGATGCCCCCGGAATGAAACTGGTGCTCAACAACAATATTTTCTTTGAATTTGTACCTTTCGATTATAAGAATTTCGACAGTGAAGGCAATATGGTGGAGCGTCCCGAGACCCTGATGATCCACGAAGTGGAACTCGATAAGAACTATGCCATCCTGATCAGCACCAATGCCGGTACCTGGAGGTATCTTATCGGGGATACCATTAAATTTGTAGACCTCGAAAAGAGTGAGATCATCATCACGGGAAGAACCAAGCATTTTTTGAGCCTGGTAGGAGAGCACCTGAGCGTGGACAATATGAACCGGGCTATCAACCTCGTGAGCGAGGATCTGAATATTTCAATCGGGGAATTCACCGTGGCAGGAATTCCTTATGGCAATTTTTTTGCCCATCACTGGTTCATCGCTACCGACGACCCGGTGAACTCCGAGGAATTGCGGGTACTGATTGACGAAAAGCTCAAGGAGCTTAATGATGATTATGAAGTGGAGAGAAAGCATGCACTGAAAGAGGTGTTTGTGGATGTGCTTAGCGAAAAGACCTTCATGGGGTTCATGAAGGCTAAAGGAAAAATTGGCGGTCAGCATAAATTTCCCCGGGTATTGAAAGGAAGGATGCTGGAAGACTGGCTGAAATATCTGAAGGGGGAGAAAGTATAAGTATCCCTGTCAGACCCCGATCATCAGGTTAATTGCCGGATAATCGTTTTTTTTGTTGATATTCTCCCTTCAATTTTATTGTTCACTTTAAAAGCCCTACCTCTAAATGGCTGATTTTGTTGAATCCTTTCTGAAGGGCCTGGCCATGGGTCTGCTGCTGGTAATTTCTGTGGGTCCGGTGATTTTTACCATCATCAAGCAAAGCATCAACAACGGAAAGGAAGGAGGATTCAGTTTTGTCGTCGGGGTCTGGATCAGCGATTTCATCCTGGTGGTATTGAGCAATGCCTTTTCAGAATTCGTGACCCACCTGCTGGATTTTGAAAAGCCCATTGGCATCGCGGGAAGCCTCTTCCTGCTGGGTATGGGGTTTTATTATTTGCTGTTCAAAAAAGTGCCCCTGCATCCCGAAGACGTCTCCCTGCCACCCCTGAAAGCCAGTGACCATGCCCATATTCTGCTCCAGGGATTTTTGCTCAACACCCTGAACCCGGCAGTAATGGCTTTCTGGCTCACTGCCTCCACCGCCATTGCCATCACCCACACCGTGAGAGAGCGGATCATCATTTTTGCCACCACCCTTCTGATCAATATGTCGGCCGATGTAGCCAAGGTTACCCTGGCGGGTAAACTCCGAAGTAAGCTGACGGTGAAAAATATCCGATTAATTAACAAAATTGCTGGATTAATTTTACTGATATTTGGCACGGTCCTGCTCACCGGGGTCCTGTTTTTTGTCAAAAGACATACCAATCCATGAAAGGGGTACTTGCAATCTTACTGTGGCTTTTGGCGAGCGGAACGGCCCAGGCGCAACCTTCCGATCTCCTGGTCCTCAAAAAGCACGAACGCACCATACAATCCTTCTTCCCCGGTGATGAGATGAATTTTTATACCGCGGACCATAATTACTTTGGCTTTATCCGCTCCATCAGGAAAGATTCCGTCTTCCTGGTGCAATATGACATCCGCCAGGTATTTACCGGCCTCGGGGTATACATCCTGGATACGGTGGCAGCCTATAACTTTGCCGTCAATTACAAGGAAATCACCGGGATCGGCAAACTCCGGAAAAACGGGTTTGACTGGACCGGTTCAGGAGGTGCCCTGCTGGGAGGCGGCATCCTGCTAATGGCTGCAGGACTGGGCACCTGGGTCTTCACCAAACCCAACACCCAGTATTATGCCAGTCCCTACCTGGTGGGAGGCGCGGCATTGCTGGCGGGAATCGGGTACCTGATGGTAAAGGCCAAAGGCAAGGGCAAGGTGCTTGGTAAAAAATACACCCTCGAATATATTAAAGTGAAGTAAACTGCCCGTGGGAACACCCCACGGTTTTCACACTTCTTACTAAAACACATTACTTTTTGAACCCTAACGCTCGTCCAAAAAGATTTACAGCCAGAAGTATCTTCCGCAGGATTGTGAAGATTTTCCTCTATGGCTTTCTGCTCTCGGTGGTCTATATTATTTTCTGCCGGTGGGTCAATCCGCCTGTCACCCTCACTGAAATGGTGAGCCTGTTCAGTGGCAACGGCTTCCATCACACCTATGTGAATATGGATGAAATCAGTCCCAATATGAAACTGGCCGTCATGGCGGGCGAAGACCAGCTCTTTCCCGATCATGACGGCTTTGACTTCAGGAGCATTCAGCTGGCCATCAAACACAACCAGAAAAGCAAATCCCTTCGCGGAGCCAGTACCATCAGCCAGCAGGTGGCAAAAAACGTATTCCTGTGGCAGCACGGGGGATACTTCCGAAAAGGCCTGGAAGTGTATTTCACCTTCATGATTGAAAAGCTCTGGAATAAAAAGCGGATCCTGGAGATGTACCTGAACGTAGCCCAGA
>JAJXYG010000088.1 GCA_021780705.1 Bacteroidota bacterium | reverse complement strand
TTCCATAAACTATTCTGTGAATCCTTAACAAAAAAAGAGACCTATGAGAGCGCCAGAACTGGCCCTCCCATAGGTTCAGGTCCCCAAGCCTTACTTCCTGTGCCCCCCAAAAAAACCTGGAAAAATCGGCTATTTTTCTGAGGGTTGTAAACCCGGGCCCTGTAAGAAGGATTTTAGGATGAGATTAGTATATTTGCGCCTTATGACACAGGAACAACTAAAAGATTTGAGAGACCGTATGTTGGTTTTGAGGAGGTTTCTTTGACGTCGAGAACCGACAGCAAAAAGTAAATAACGACAAGCAACTTTCCCTTTCCGAAGGTTTTTGGAATGACAACAAAAGGGCGACATCCATTTTAAAAGACATTAAGACCAATGAGTTCTTTTTGAACCTATATCAAGATGTACAGACCAAAGTGGATGATTTTGCCGTATTATTTGATTTCTGGAAGGAGGGTGAGGCAACCGAAGAGGAAGCCAGGGATGCTTTTGAAGCAGCCACAGTCGCAGTGGAGGAAGCTGAATTCAAAAGCACCCTGAATAAACCCGAAGACGAGATGCCGGCCATTTTGCAGATCAACAGTGGTGCCGGCGGAACTGAAAGCCAGGATTGGGCCGAAATGCTCCTTCGGATGTACCGTATGTATGGGGAAAAGCAGGGTTGGGGGGTATCAGAACTGGATTATCAGGCTGGGGATGGTGCCGGGATCAAAAGTGCCACCCTCCAATTTGAAGGACCCTTTGCATATGGCTTTCTGAAAGCCGAAAGCGGAGTGCATCGGCTGGTGCGCATTTCCCCGTTTGACAGCAATGCCAGAAGGCATACCAGTTTTGCCAGTGTCTACGTGTATCCCCTAATTGACGATACGATTGATATCAAGGTAAATCCCGCGGATGTGGAATGGGCATTTTTCAGAAGCGGCGGTGCCGGCGGACAGAACGTCAATAAGGTAGAAACTGCAGTCCGGCTTACTCACAAACCATCGGGTATCATTATTGAATGCCAACAGGCCAGAACCCAGGGAGAAAACCGGGAAAAGGCCATGGCCATGCTCAAGAGCCGACTTTATGAGGAAGAGATGCGCAAAAGACAGGAAAAGCTGAATTTGAACAATGCTTCCAAGAAAAAAATCGAATGGGGCAGCCAGATCAGAAGTTATGTATTCCATCCTTACAAAATGATCAAGGACCATCGTACTGATTTTGAAACCGGAAATATAAACCCGGTAATGGACGGTGAACTGGACGGCTTCATCAAGGCGTACCTGATGATGGAATAACCCGCCATTTATCCTGGATAAAATGAATCTCTTTTGAAATTTAACCAATAAACTCCGATATGGCCTCGATCCTGATCATTGACGATGAAAAAAGCATCCGTAAAACCATCACAGAAATTCTGACTTATGAGGGATATAAGATCGATGAAGCTGCTGATGGGGAAGAAGGACTGAAGAAATTCAGGGAAAAGAATTTTGACCTGGTACTCTGTGATATCAAGATGCCGAAACTGGATGGGATCGAATTTTTGGAAAAGGCCAGGGAAATCAACGATGAGGTGCCCATCATTATCATAAGCGGGCATGGCAATATTGAAACCGCTGTGGAGGCGGTTAAAAAGGGCGCGTATGATTTTATTTCCAAACCCCCGGATCTGAACCGAATGCTGATAACCCTCAGGAATGCCCTTGACAAAACCTCCCTGGTGGCTGAGACCAAGGTCCTGAAAAGAAAGGTCAGCAAGGTTCAGGAAATGGTAGGAGACTCCCCAAGTATTCAAAAAATTAAAGAAACCATAGATAAAATCGCACCTACCGAAGCCAGGGTATTGATCACCGGGGAAAATGGGGTAGGGAAGGAACTGGTGGCTAAATGGATTCATGAAAAAAGCAACCGGGCCCAGGGGCCAATGGTAGAAGTGAATTGCGCGGCTATCCCGGGTGAACTCATAGAAAGCGAGCTTTTCGGACACGAAAAGGGGAGTTTTACTTCAGCCGTCAAACAACGGATTGGGAAATTTGAACAGGCCAATGGAGGCACCCTTTTCCTCGACGAAATTGGGGATATGAGCCTGAATGCCCAGGCCAAAGTACTGCGGGCTTTACAGGAGGGAAAAATTACCAGGGTGGGGGCCGACAAAGATATTTCAGTGGATGTAAGAGTTATCGCAGCTACCAACAAAGACCTTCTTCAGGAAGTGGAAAATAAAAATTTTCGCCTGGATCTATACCATAGACTGGGGGTGATTATCGTCCACGTTCCCTCCCTGAATGAACGGCTCAGTGATATCCCCCTGTTGGTGGATAAATTTCTCACCGATGTAGCTGCGGATTACGGGCAACCGAAAAAAATGATTGAAAAAAGTGCTATCGATTTGTTGCAGCAGCACAACTGGACTGGAAATATCAGGGAATTGAGAAATGTGGTGGAACGCCTGATAATCTTGTCAGGGAAGACCATTACCGATGAGGATGTCCATAATTATGTGCTTCCCAAGACCTAGGTACCGGTTCCCTTTTTACCCCAATTCCTCATGAAGTCGATTTTTTGTATCAGTGGTTTTGGCGCCGATCATCGGGTGTTTTCTAGATTGGACCTGGGTACCCATCAGGTACATTATCTGGACTGGCTTATTCCCATACCCCAAGAGCCGATAGGCCAATATGCGCAGAGGATGAGTGCAGCCATCAAAACTGAGAACCCGGTTATTCTGGGTCTATCTTTTGGGGGTATGATGGCCATTGAAATAGCCAAACTGATTTCTGCCGAAAAAATCATCCTGATCTCCAGCATTAAAACCCGTCAGGAATTGCCTGGTTGGATGAAATGGGCAGGAAAACTAAGATTGGATGAGTTTTTACCGCTCAAGTCCTTTCCCCTGATTGAACCCCTGGAAAATCGCAATCTGGGTATAGAAACAGAAGAGGAACGCCAAATGGTATCTGCCTACCGCAAAAAGGTGGATCCCCGCTACACTTCCTGGGCTGTACACGAAATTCTCCATTGGAAAAATACCTGGATACCCGAAAACCTGGTCCATATCCATGGAGGCAAGGATCACATCTTTCCAATCCGAAAGATCAGGGCGGATTTTGTAATAGAGGACGGAGGACATTTCATGATTATGAATCGGGCAGAAAAAATCAATCCAATATTGTCCAAAATACTCGATGAACCGGCAGGAATGGCCGCCCAGGGCAGCTGGTCTAAATGAATGTTAAACTAATGATAAGGATTTTGAGGCAAGTTTTCATGACAAAATTTAAAACGGTACATTTGTTCGCATTATAAATATTTAGGCATGATCATAGGTCTACTCTTAGCTTCAATCGGGCACATCAGTATTGGCTTTATTCTGTTTCTTATTACCATCATCCTGGGGTTAATTGGATTATATGGCATGTTCCGTAAAGCTGGAATCACCCCCTGGAAGGCCCTGATACCTCTGTATAACACCTGGTTTATGGTGGATAAGATGGAGCTTCCCAAGATCTGGTTTTTCCTTCAGTTGATTCCCATTGCAGGTCAGTTCATTACTATTTGGATCTGCATCAAATTTGTAGAACATTTTGGCCGTTTTGGACTTGGACATCATGCCCTCACGGTCCTTGTGCCCTTCATCTACTTTCCCTATCTCGGTTATTCGGACAAGGAGCGTTATGCAGGGGTAGCCGTGGTAAAAAACTACAGGAAAGGGGCGATTAGGGAGTGGATTGATGCGGCGGTATTTGCAGTGGTGGCGGCAACCCTGATCCGGACCTTTGTCTTCGAAGCCTATACCATCCCGACTCCGTCTATGGAAAAAACCCTCCTGGTAAATGATTATTTATTTGTGAGCAAGTTCAGCTACGGCCCCCGGCTTCCCAATACCCCACTTGCCCTTCCTTTTGTGGCGCATACCATCCCGGGTCTGAATATCAAGTCCTACGTGGAATGGATTCATATACCTTATATCCGCTGGTTCCCGGAACCCGTGCATCGTAACGATGTCGTAGTGTTCAATTTCCCGGTAAATGATACCCTGATCAACGACGAAGCCAATTATGGCTCCAAAGTCACCTATTACCAGGTAATCCGCCAAAGGATGATTGACGAGCATATATCCTATGCAGAAGCCCGCAAACGGGTCCGCGATCAATTCGGAGATTTGATCATTACCCGGCCGGTAGACAAGCAGGAAAATTTTATTAAGCGATGTACCGGAGTGGCGGGCGATACCCTTCAAATCATCAACCGGATCGTGTATATAGATGGAAAGCCTGAAGCCTTGCCAAAATACCATGAGTTCAGATATGATGTGACCACAAGCGCCCCCCTGGATCCTGACCAGCTCAATAGCATAGGAATTGAGGACAATCCCGATGACGACAATCGAAACCAGGTATACATGC
>JAJXYG010000184.1 GCA_021780705.1 Bacteroidota bacterium | reverse complement strand
GAGGTCATCTTCCAAAAAGGGCACCTTGCTTTTCCAGGCTTTATAAAACCGGGCATGCTGGTGGTATTCGGTCAGCGGCATGATGAAGGGTGGATTGAGCACCCCGGCCGGATTGCTCATCCAGGAAACCAGCTGCCTGTTTTTTTCATCCCAGATATTAAATCCACTGCTGTAGGTCTTGATTCCGAGTTGCTTAACCTGTTGAAAAAGAAGGGTGGCTGCCTGCGCCAGTTCCTCACTTTTTTGCATGGCCATCGTGCGGGCCCGAACCCGTTCCAGGGCCAGTTGGATTTCTGATTCCCGGGCCTGGGCTTCGGCGTTTTTGATATCGAGATACCGCTGGTATGCCATTCCAAAAACACCCGCAAACCGTTGAAGTAATTTACGGGATTGGTCCTCAGGGGGATTCATGGTTACCATTACCAGCGACCCACCTTTAAAATCAGAAACGGTCCAATAAGCACAGATGTCACTGGGCTTTCTATTTTTGATGGTCCGCGACAGAAAAGCGTATGCCCTGGGGTCAACGGGTTTTAGGGCAGCAAAAAATTCTCTCGCCCTGGCTACATCATTGACCAGTACATAGTTCTTTTTACCAGAAACATATTGTGTAAAGGCTTCTTCGAGTATGCGGATGCCCTTGATTTCAAGGCTTGACTCAGACTCAATTATCTCCCCCTTATTATCCGGTGAGCGCAGGGCTGCCCAACCTTCAAAGCGCTTATTGGATTTATCCCAAAGGTGGATCGCACAGGTCTCCAGTTCCTTTTGGCCAAGCAGGCTGATCTGGTTTCTCAACTCTCTGGCAACCTCCTTTAACTCGGGGGAGGCATGCATGGCCATGGCCCTGCTTCTCACCCGTTCGAGTGCCGCTTCGATTCGGGCTTCCCAGGCCTGGGCCTCTGCCTTTTTAAGGTCCAGGAACCGGGTGTAGGTCTGGTCAAAAACCTGAGCAAATCTTTCCAGTAACTTTAGGCTTTCCTCAGACCGTGCCTGGGTAGATTGGACATTGAGCAACCCTTTAGAAAAAAAGGCTACATTGACTATACGATGCTTTTCTTTGGGATTGTATTTTGCTCCTCCCATCCGTGCACGGTACCGGGAGAATTCACGAAGTGCTTTTCCGCTGAGGTCGATCACTATGGATTTTTTCCTGGCCTTCCACCCTTCAAATATTTTCTTGGTCACATTGGGTTCATCAATAGAAAATTTAAATTCCCGGGCAATGGGCTTTTTATACATCGTCACCCAGTATTCAATCAGCCGCTCCTTTTCCTGAATGATTCCGATAGTGGCCTGGTCGGGATCTTCACCCAATTTCCCAAACTGGGTGAAAAGAAGATAGACCACCTCCGAAAGCTCCTCACTATTTTGCATCGCCATCGTACGGGCCCGGACCCTTTCAAGGGCCAGTTGGATTTCTGATTCCCGGGCCTGGGCTTCGGCCTTTTGTACATCCAGATATCGAGTATAAGATTGTTGAAATACCCGTCCAAATCGTCTGATAATATCAATGCTCTCCTCAGAGAGCGGGGTGAAACTCCCCGACATCATCAGTCCATAATCACTGATGACACTCACTGTATACAAGGTGCCTTCATCCCTCATTCCCTTTTTCACGGCAGCGGGTAATCGGGACATTTCCGTATGCTTAAACAAATGGTCCTCCCAATTCTTCTTGTCTTGCCCCGACAGGGTCAGCAAATAGATGGGCTTTCTTTTTTCCCAGGCCCTCAAATAGCTCATGAATACCGGATTTTTATTATAATCTATCCGGTAGCTATCTGCCGTACTTTCGACTTCGGGATTGGCGGACCACCACTTGAGGTATTTTTCCTTTTCATGGTATATCCAGATTAGGACCCTGTTTAAGGCCAAGTCGAGCTTGCGCAGTTCACTAAAGATTGTTCCCGCAATTGCGGCAATCTCCTCTGATTTATGCATGGCAATAGACCTTGTTCTTACTCTTTCAAGGGCCGCCTCAATTTGGGCTTCCCTGGCCCGTGCAATAGCTCTTTCTATATCGAGGTACCGGGTGTAGGCAAGCTCAAACACCTTCAAAAAGCGGTTGAACAGTAACTGCCTTTCTTTGGTCATTGCAACATATGTGGATATCCCAAGGGCCACCGGCCCCAGGGAAAACCAGTAATAATGGAGGGAAGAAGCAGTTTTCAGGTACTTGTCAATAAAAACATTGGTTGTTTTTTGATAAGCTATCCAGTCTTTGACCTTATCTCCCAGGATGTGGGTAGTATAGGATTTCCCTTTCCCCTCCAACATTTTTTTTGCAAAGGCCTTGGTAACCCGGTGGTTGGTATACACCGTTTCGGTAACAAAGGTCTTGTCATGCCTGGCGTAATACTCATAATTCATGTAGGTCCCGCGGGTGGGGTAAAATATCGCAGTCTGGACATTGCGGATGTCCGGCACACCGAGCGCGGAAAGCTGAAGAGAAATTTCCTTACAGATCTGGGGCATGTCCTCAGGCGCTTTCATCCGAAGAGCAATCCCCCGGACCTTTTCTAGGGACTTTTCCGTCCGAATCTCCCTGTCACGGGCCGCCAGTTTTTCCTTTAGTTGTGTATATTCCTGCTTTCGATCCTGCACTTTGGTCATTGATACGTATTCTAGGTAAAATAACTTTTCTTTTAAATATACTTTATCCTGTCCGGTCTCGCAAGGCAGGTTTGCCGGTGGAAAGGGCTCACCCAAGGTTTACCCAGGCAGTTCAATTTGAAAGGTGGTACCTTCCCCTTCCCTACTTTCCACCTTGATTTCCCCACCTTGGGCCTTGATGATATCAAAGCTTAAGGAAAGACCCAGTCCGGTACCCTGACCGGCCGGCTTGGTGGTAAAGAAGGGCTGGAATATTTTTTCCCGGATCCGGTCCGGTATTCCTCCCCCATTGTCTTTCACATAAATGTCGACTTTATCCCTCCGCCTTTGGGTAGACACGGTTACCTGGGGTTCATACCCCGGAATATTTAGTCCCGCCTTTTCCTGTACGGCATAGAAGGCATTGTTGATCAGATTCAGGATGACCCGGCCCAGGTCCTGGGAGACCACGCTGATCCTGCCTACATTGGGGTCGAAGTCAGTTTCAAATTTGGAGTTGAAGCTTTTGTCCTTTGCCCGCAGTCCATGGTAGGAAAGCCTGAGGAATTCATCACAGAGGGAATTGATGTCGGTGGGTTCTTTTTGCCCGGAGGTATTCCTGGAATGCTGCAGCATGCCTTTTACAATGGCATCCGCCCGTTTGCCGTGGTGGGTGATCTTTTCTGAATTCTCCTTGATGTCTTGAGCCAGGGCCTTCACTTCCTCCAGGTTCCCTTTTTCAGCCTCCTGTTCCAGTTCTTCTACGAGTTCCTTGTTGATTTCAGAGAAGTTGTTTACAAAATTGAGCGGGTTTTGAATTTCATGGGCGATCCCTGCGGTGAGTTCACCGAGGCTGGCCATTTTTTCTGACTGCACCAATTGGGATTGGGTAGCCTTGAGGTCTTCCAGGGATTGTTTCAGCTGCTGGGTGCGGTGAGCCACCTTTTCTTCCAGGACTTTATTTTCCCGGAGTAGCTGGCGGGAGCGATAGCGGATAAATTGCCAGATGCCCCCTCCGATCACCAGGACATACAGCAGGTAGGCCCACCAGGTTTCCCACCAGGGTGGGGTCACCTCAAAGGGGAAACTTACCGCAGGGTTCCACCGGCCACTGATCGCCTGGCTGCGTACCTTGAAGACATATTTTCCGGGGGCCAGGTTCATATAATTTTCCGTAACCGTCTTGTCGGTGATTTCACTCCAATGCTTATCCAGACCTTCCATGATATAGGAGTAGAAGACCGTATCCTTTCGGCCCTGGTTGTGCTGGGCGTACTGGAATTGAATGGTATTGAGGTTGTAGGGAATTTCCAGGTCCACGGGGGTATTATAGGGTCCCTGAATACTGTCCCACTTAAATTCATCCTTGCTGGCATATCCTGTATTTTCTGGTTTTTGGCCTTTGAGGATATAGGAATTGCCATTCCAGAGGGTATCGCCTTCTTTTAGGGGATACGGCTCCCGGAAATACCGGGGTTTGCCAAAAATGTTGATGGCAGTGACCTCGGTTCGTTCAGAATCGGTTGCCGTCTTTATTTCTGGAATTATTTCAGTGCCCTGGTCCCCCCACAGATACCTACCGTCACGGGTGACCATATGGATGTCCCATCCATTCTGGCTGGACACCAGGTTTTCAGAACCCGCCATCAGGGATATCTTCCATTTACGCGCCACACTGTCCGGTTCATTTCCTGAAGGGGCATGCGGCGGGGTAATGATGTCTACCTTAAAATTGGTACCGGCAATAATCCGGTGATCATACTCAGCGAATGCAGTGGCATAATTATCGGACATGCCTTCCCGGGT
>JAJXYG010000065.1 GCA_021780705.1 Bacteroidota bacterium | reverse complement strand
GGAAACTTCCCTTATAGGAAATGGTGATAGTGGAACAAAGGTTGGAAGTGGGATTTCCGGTGCCCATATTGGTGATGGAATAGAAAAACCCGGAAGGGTCCTGGGTTACACTGTTGATTCCCATATTATAAAGTGAATCCTTCAATTTCGTTACTTCGGAATCTGGTGCATTGGTAGTGGATGTCACGTAACTGCATCCAGTATTTTTTTTCAAACAACCTGCAAAGGCAAAAGTAGCCCCTAATAATACCACAATAAATTTCCTCATTTTCTTGGTTTAATTTTCGATAAATATAGCAGGATAAGACTTCAATCTTGATGATCCTGCCGACTTTGCTTATATTTTAACTCTTTGTATAATTGTTCATTTCGCTCCCACTTCACCTTTCCCCTGATCAGCGCAAAAAAGAAAGCAACTGCAATTACCCCGATGATGATGACCAATAATTGGGAATTGGATATATATATCATGTTCTTATACCATCCGTGAAAAAGTACGGCTATAAGTACAGGAAGCGCAAAAACCAATCCAAACGGCAGGCTAAGTGAAATTTGCCTTAGGGTACTCCCCTCCTTTTCCCGGTTAAGTTCCCAGTATTCCAGGAATCGTGTTTCATCTTCTGTAAGCATACTGCAAATTTACCAAGGAATTTGACTAAAAAACTGAAAATCATCTCCCTGTCCCCTACCCATTTTTTGGATTTCGGTCAAAAAAAATTAGGTTTGCTTTAACTAAAATTAAAATCCGTGAAAATCGACCAGGCGATTGTGCTTTGCTTGCTAAAAAACAAGCAGGTTACGTTAAAGGGAATCGGGAAATTCACCATAGACGAGAATTTTCCCGAAAACCCTGATCCGGAGAAGCCCTTCACTATCCCGCCGGATGCCATCACTTTCGTACAGGACACTAAAGCGCCTGAAGATGATGAACTGGTAAATTTCCTCGCCCAGAATACCAAAAAAATGAAGTCCCTGGCTTCATCCGACATAGACTCCTACCTGACCCTTGGCAAGGAATTTCTAAATATAGGGAACCCTTTTACCATTCAGAACCTGGGGTCCCTTGAAAAGTCCGGTTCCGGACAATTGCATTTTACTCCCGGAAGGCTGGTGCTCAGGCCGGTCACACTCACTACCAAGGCGGAAGTAGAAGAAACCCCTTCCGGAGAAGAAGCGCCTGAACCCAAAAGTCCGGTCGACAGGCTGCCCTCCATTGCGGTAAATCAAAAACTGATACTGATCATCTTTCTGGTATTTCTCGGCTTAGTCATAGCCTAGTATTTTGACTTCAGAAAGCAGGAACCTGCCCAAAATACCCAGGCCATAGTGCCCATTCAGGATACGGTAAGTAAGCGACCACCCGTAGTGGATTCTGCTGTTTTGCGTAAAGAAGAAAATCTGATCGTTCTTGAAGATACCCTCGGAAACCACCGGGTCATACCCTTTGACACCTACACTTTCCTGGTGGTAGTCAAGACTACCCACAACCGGGAAGCCGCCGTTGCCCGCTATCGCAAACTGGAAAATTATGGAAGAAACGTGATTCTCTTTACCAAGGATTCTGTCATCTATAAAGTGGCCCACGCCTTCACCCTTCCTCTTTCAGATACCACCCATGTGCTGGATTCTCTCAATAGCTATTATTACCTGGGAAGAGCCCATGTAGAATTGAAGTGAATAAGGGTTCTCATATCTACCGCTACCCAACCAAAATTGGGACTCAGGATGCTTCCCCGCCCGGGAAGGAACCGGTCCAATTCAGCACCCCTGCGAATCTTATCCTAAGTCCCAGTCAGAAAGTTCGTAACGGGTTAAATCGCCCACCTCATCCACATCACCCAAAACCCGAAGGGTATGGCAGGTGTAATGCATTGCAATGATTTGCTCAAGAGTATCCTGGTAAACAGTGGAGGTACCCCACTTCTTGTGCTCCATTATCTGCGAATAAAAAGTTCGCATCCCAATCAAATAATATCCTCCGTCAAGGGCGGGGCCCAGCACAAAATCATTCGGAACCAGAGATTCAAATCCAAGCAGAATGTCCTTTGCTGATATTTCAGGGCAATCGCTTCCAATCATCATGACAGGGCCATATCCCAATTCAAAGATCTCCGTAAAGGCGTAGTTCATTTTCTCGCCGAGCGCGCTTCCCTGCTGAAGCCTCTTGCGGTATCGCGAATTATCCCAATGGTCACCGGTGTCTATAAACTGATCATAAAAAACAAATTTATCCAGGGGCAAATTCCGGGTTTGCGAATGGGTATAGGCGAGCAGGTATTTATATATTTGAAGTGCCCGCTCTTCGCCCACAGAGGCCGCCAACCTGGATTTGACTTTGCCCAATACCGGGTTTCTCACCATAATGATTAAGGCAGGCTTCATGATTTTTGAAATTAGGTAATGGCTCCTCCACAACTAGATCCTGCTCCCGCAGTGCAAGCAAAACAATGCGGTTTTACCACAATATTTCGGCCTTGCAATATCTGCTCACTCCACTCAGAAATATGCCTGGAATTGGCACTCACCGGCAAATCCAGCATTTGATTAAAATCGCAGTCATACAGTGTCCCATCCCAACCCACCGACAAGGTATTTCGGCACATCACCCTTGCCGCCGCGTCCGGATTAAAGGCGGAGATCAATTTTTCCATATACCTCTCATAATTTCCACTGGCAAGCAAAAAATCAAGAAACCTTCCAATTGGAACATTTGCCAGGGCGAATAGATGGGTAAAATCAATGCCATAGCGGGTAAGAAGCAGTTCCCGGTATTCCCTCTCGAGTGACGATTGGGAAGCAGGCAGGAAGGCCCCCGCCGGATTATACACCAGGTTCAGTACCAAGCCTGATTCACGCTTTCCATATCCAACCTCATTAAGTAGCTTGAGCGCTTCAATGGATTTTTCAAAAACCCCTTCCCCCCTTTGACGATCTGTTCGGTCTTTGGAATAAAAAGGAAGGGAACAAATCAGTTCCACTTCGTTTTCACGGTAAAATTCGGGCAGGTCCCTGAATTTTGCATTGGCCAGGATAATGGTCAGGTTGCAACGGACTATCACCTTTTTTCCCATTTCACGTACCTGATTTACCAACCAACGGAAGTCAGGATTTAACTCCGGGGCTCCCCCCGTTATATCCACACATTTAATGGCGGGCATGGCCTGCAGTACGCTGAGACAGGCCCCCATAGTATCCCGGGTCATGATTTCTTTTCGGTCAGGCCCTGCATCCACATGACAGTGTTTGCACACCTGGTTGCACATTTTTCCCACATTGATCTGAAGGATCTCCATGGGTATTGGGGTCAATGGAAAAAGTCCGGACTCACGAAGTTTTGACTGAAAGACACCTGCCTGCGGGAAATGCGGATGGGATTGTTCCAGTATCTCCAGTTGACGGGCACCATCTGATAAGGCGTTCCCCGATGCTTTAAGAGTTTTCATTTTGAAAAATTTTCTTGGCAAGCTAAATTGGATTCGGATCCTCATCTTGTGAGAAATCCCGACAACTGGCTTAAGTATCAATTTATATCTTCCACAGGGACTACATGGACATCCCCTTGACCCGGTTCATCATTTGTACTCCATGTACCAGGGAGGCGCCTCCGCGTATCGCTCCAGCCACATGAACTGCCTCCATCATCTGGGATTCACTCCAGCCCTTTTCATAGGCATCACTGCTATAGGCATCTATGCAATAAGGACACTGTACTGCATGCGCCACGGCCAGGGCAATGAGCGATTTTTCCTTGGCCGTAAGGGCACTGTCTTGAAACACTGCCTGATACCAGTCAAAGAATCGTTTCCCCAGGTCTTGCTGGAACTCGCTGATTTCTCCAAATTTTTGGAGATCATCGGAATGGTAATAATGATTATTCATATGATGAAGTTAATAGTTGAAAATTCCCGGGCCTTTGCTCCCAGTCGTACCGGGCGAATTTGATTCTGGGATGGGTGCCCACCGGAATCAGTCCATAGTGCCCAAGCAACCTTCGTATCCCTGTAATTCCTCCAAAATCGTGGCGATACCAATGGAGCAAACGGGGCACTTCTACCAGGTGTTCTTCCTTCTTATACCTTGATTCCGCCTGCAGGTAAATACGGGTGGCAAGGTCCAATTGGGCATCAATTTTCTCCGGTTCATAAAATGAGATTGCCGGACAACTGCGGGCACCGCAATTCAGGGCAAAATGAATTTTGTAATCAGCTTGTACCACCCTTAATAACCTTTCTGCTTGCGAAATCCTTAGCTTAGGCAGATAGCCCATTGCCCACTTTATCCTGGAATGTCTGAGAATCCCGTGCTCCATGTCATCAAGGCTGAATTTCCTGCCTGCAATACGAAGTAACCGTTTTGAAAAGGGCAAACCCCAAGCAGAGACGAATTCCCTATGTTCTTTCAATAATTTTT
>JAJXYG010000070.1 GCA_021780705.1 Bacteroidota bacterium | reverse complement strand
TGAATTCAGTAAGTTCATTTCCCTTTAACAATCCTTGCGACAACAGCGCCAGGTCGGCCAGGTTTCTGACCTGCTTTACCTGGACTTCTCTGTTTTCTTCCTGCAGGATTTTCTGGAATACAGGATGGTTTCCATTGACGGTGAGGTTCACTTCTTCAGGCATATTTTCATAAAAACTGCCCATTCCGCCACCCGCGATGGCCATATCCTTCATCCTTCGCATAAATTCCGGACGGGTAGCCAGCACCGGGAGGGATTCCGCAGAAAGTCCTTTGACTTCCACGGTTACATTGATATCCGGCACCTTGATGCCGAAAAGATCCTTGAGCTTCATCTGATCATCTTTGCTGAGCACACTGTCCACGTGATCGCCTTTGTCAACCAGATTGTCTGCAATGTCGGCATCGACCCGGACAAAGCGCACATCCTCCCACTTCATTTCCATATTATTGATAAAGGCGGAATCCACGATGGTCTCCAGTTTCACTACCACATACCCCTTCTTCCTGGCAGCCTGGATGAAGCTGTTCTGTTGTATGGGATCGGTGGTATAGATCATCACAAGCTTTCCTTCCTTATTTTTTTGGAGGGCTTCGGTAGCAGTCCGGTATTCTTCTATCGTATAGAATTTCTCCGCCTCACTGTCCTCAAACAAATTGAATTTGTTGGCTTTCTCCAGGAATTTATCGTCGGTAATCATTCCGTATTTCACAAACAACCCAAGGCTTTCCCATTTTTCCTCAAAAGATTTGCGGTCTGATTTGAATATCTCTTCCAGTTTATCTGCCACCTTCTTGGTGATATAGGAATTGATTTTTCTCACATTGGGATCACCCTGCAGGTAGCTCCTGCTTACGTTCAGGGGAATGTCAGGGCTGTCGATTACCCCATGAAGCAGCATGAGAAATTCGGGTACAATATCCTTCACCTCATCGGTGACAAACACCTGGTTGGAATAAAGCTGGATTTTATCCTTTTGAATTTCGAACCGCTGTTTAACTTTTGGGAAATACAGGATGCCTGTCAGGTTAAAAGGATAGTCCACATTGAGGTGAATCCAGAAAAGAGGAGCTTCACTGAAAGGGTACAATTCCTTATAGAAATCCTGGTAATCCTGTGGGGTGAGGTCTGCCGGTTTCTTAGTCCAGGCCGGATGGGTATTGTTGATCTGCTTGTCTTCGAACTTGATGGGAACCGGCAGAAATTTGCAGAATTTCTCGAGGATACCCCGAATCCGGTCCTCATCCAGGAATTCTGCACTCTCCTCATTGATGTGCAGCACAATATCAGTTCCCCGGCTTTCTTTCTGGGTCTCTTCGAGGGTAAATTCAGGGCTTCCGTCACATTCCCACCTAACCGCTGCCGCACCTTCCCGGAAACTTTTTGAAAGAATCTCCACCCTGTCACTGACCATAAAGGAGGAATAGAACCCAAGTCCGAAATGACCGATAATATTGGCCTCATTTTTCCCCTTATATTTTTCCAGAAATTCTTCTGCCCCGCTGAAAGCCACCTGGTTGATATATTTATCCACCTCCTCGGCGGTCATTCCAACCCCTTTGTCAGAAATGGTAATGGTCTTCTGCTCCTTGTCCAGAGTGACCCTGATATCAAGATCATCCAGGTCTCCCTTGGCTTCACCCAGGGATGAATAGGTCTTCAGCTTCTGGCTGGCATCCACCGCATTGCTCACCAGTTCCCGGATAAAAATCTCGTGGTCACTGTAGAGAAACTTCTTAATAATAGGGAAAATATTCTCCGTCTGTACGCGTATATTTCCTTTTTGCATATGTCAACTTATTTTTCCAATGCTTTTCAAAAAAAATGCCACAATCCATATGCTGACAGGTTGTCAAAGAGGCAGGAATTATTTTCCGGCCCTGACCGAACCACTTCCGGAAGTGGAAATGACCGGGGATGGCGGATTACCCAGATAGAATACGTCCCCGCTGCCACTTACTGAAGCGTCCAGGCTTACGCTCGCAAACACATGGGCATTTCCGCTGCCTGACACATGCACCTTGGTGTTTTCACTTAAAAGGTCACTGCAATGCAGGTCTCCGCTTCCACTTACTTCGGCAGTAAGCTTCTGGGTCCGGCCCCCAAGGTCAATGCTTCCTGAACCGGAAACGGCAAGGTGAATGGACGGGGCGTCCACCATCCCCTTGATACTTCCGGAACCCGAAACCCTCATTTCGATCCCGGAAGGGTTGGACAAGGTATCCTGGATGAGGAGGTCGGAGGAGCCACTGGTGTTTACCTGATCCAGGGTCGGTGCGGTGATATAGATTTTTGCATGGTCATGATTCACGAAGATTCCGCTTTTGTAGGAAATCCGTAAGACCCCTCCTTCCACTTCTGTTTCAAGGTAAGGAAGCAGGTTTTCGTCATCTTCTACCCTCACCGAAGGGGTAACTCCCTTTCTGATCTCCACATCGGCAGACCCCATGGAGTTGACCCCGGTGAATGCGGGGGTATTTCTGACTTCGGAGCGCACGTTGCCATTTCCTGAGATCACATTACAGGAATACAGCGAGAGTGTCAATATTATGAGAGAGAGTACACGTTTCATGGAATTGTTTTTTGTGATTATTATTACGTAAGATATTAACTTCAATAAACTTTTTACCTTCGCATCAAATGACCCAAAAAATTCTTATTCTCGATTTCGGTTCCCAATACACCCAATTGATTGCTAGGGCCGTCAGGGAGGCCAGTGTGTATTGCGAAATTATACCATTTTACAAAGAAATTCCCTATTCCGAGGATTTGAAAGGGATCATACTTTCCGGCTCTCCTTTTTCGGTCAGCGACAAAAATGCGCCTACCGTGGACGTCAGGCAGATGGCCTCACACGTCCCGGTCCTGGGTATTTGCTATGGGGCCCAGCTGACTGCCAAACTCTATGGAGGAATGGTAGAAAAAAGTGACAAAAGGGAATATGGCAGGGCCAAACTTCAGATTAGGCAGGCGGGGCATCTGCTGAAGGATGTGATGGATCAATCGGATGTCTGGATGAGCCACAGTGATACCATCACCCAATTACCCCAGGGATTTCAGCTGGCAGCTACCACTGAAAGCATTCCGGTAGCGGCATTTAGTTACCTGGGAGAAAAGGAGCAGCTTTTCGGATTGCAGTTCCACCCGGAAGTGTACCATTCGGCAGAAGGCAAAAAAGTACTCCGCAATTTCCTCATTGACATATGCGGATGTGCCCAGGACTGGACCCCTGCTCATTTTATCAATGATACGGTTGAGTCCATTCGCAAACAGATTGGCGACAGCAAAGTGATTATGGCCCTTAGCGGAGGGGTGGATTCCATGGTAGCCGCCACCCTCATTCACCGGGCGATCGGCAACAATTTATATGGAATTTTCGTGGACAACGGGGTTTTGCGCAAAGGAGAATTTGAGCAGGTAATGGATTCCTGCAAACATATTGGATTGCAGATAAAGGGGGTGGATGCCAGGGAGCACTTTTATTCCCGGCTGGCGGGAAAGGTGAGTCCGGAAGAAAAGAGAAAGATAATAGGCAAATGCTTCATTGAAGTGTTTGAACAGGAGGCCAGGAAGATACCCGGGATTGAATTCCTGGGTCAGGGGACGATTTACCCTGATGTCATTGAATCCGTCTCGGTCCATGGACCTTCTGTCACTATCAAAAGCCACCACAATGTGGGCGGATTGCCTGAACAAATGCACCTCAAACTGATAGAACCCCTTCGATCCCTTTTCAAAGATGAGGTTCGGAAGGTGGGTTCCGAACTGGGGCTGGCAGCCTCCTTCATCAACCGGCATCCTTTTCCGGGACCAGGTCTTGCCATCCGGATCCTGGGAGAAGTGATTGAAGAAAAAGTCAGTATGTTACAGGAAGCAGATTCGATCTATATCCAGTCCCTCAGAAAATATGGGCTTTATGACCAGGTATGGCAGGCAGGTGCGATCCTTTTGCCGGTAAAAAGTGTGGGGGTCATGGGAGATGAAAGGACCTATGAATTTACAGTGGCCCTCAGGGCTGTTACTTCTGTAGACGGGATGACTGCGGACTGGGCCCATCTCCCTTACGATTATTTGGCTTTTGTGTCCAATGAAATCATTAATAATGTCAGAGGGATCAACCGGGTGGTATATGACATCAGCAGCAAACCTCCCGCCACTATTGAATGGGAATAGAATTTGAAAAAATATTAACAACGCCATTGTCTCATCAATTCGTAATTTTCACCTCATGAGGACCAGGACATATCCACACTCGATGCCCTTATTACTTAGGAAGACTTTCTTAGTGATTGCATGGTTCATGGTGGGGTTAATGCCAGAGATGGGGAAGGCCCAACAATATCCAGCCACCCCACCCCAGAAGACCTTTCATGTGGCGATATTTGCTCCGTTGTACCTGGATTCACTATTTACCAAGGGCACCTTGCGCTATCAGGCTGCCCTTCCC
>JAJXYG010000036.1 GCA_021780705.1 Bacteroidota bacterium | reverse complement strand
CTTCATGGTTATTTTTGCGGACAATTTCCCTTAATTCATTCTGAAAAATTCCTATTTCAGACCGGGTAAGCTGAATGTCACTTTTCCAATCGGTGATGTCCTGATGCAATTCAATAATGGGCTTTTTCTCTGCTTCCATTTCTTATAAATTTATCGGTGAAACTCCCTTCAATTTACTCAAATTTCCCGTCCCTGCCATTAATTTTTTTTCGGTTTCCCATGAAGCGCCACCGCCGGGCCGAAAAGGGAGTGGCCTAAAGCAAAGGAGACCTTCTTCCCAGAAGGTCTCCTTTGCTTATGAAAGTTAAAACAAGCTATTGGGTAACGGCCTTTTGAACCAGGTGTTCTTCAATTACCTGCTTGAAGGCCTTTTTGGGCAGGGCCCCGGGTTGCATCATCGGATCACCTTCTCCCTCCATCGGAATAAAAAGAAAGGTGGGAATGCTTTGGATCCCGAATACGGCGGCAAGCTCCATTTCTTTTTCGGTGTTCACTTTATAAATCACCAGTTTGTCCTTAAATTCTTCGGATAACTCTTCCAGAATGGGTGCCACCATTTTACAGGGACCACACCAGTCCGCATAAAAGTCTATGATGGCAGGGAGATGCCCTGTATACTTCCATTCTTTTTCGGTTTCGTAATTGAAAACTTTTTCTTTAAAATCCTGTGTGCTTAATTGTATGGTTGCCATATGATCATTTTTACCACAAATATACTTTGAGATCAGGGTGCCGCAGGTGATAATGGTCACATTGAATTGAAAAGGTGCGCCTGGTCAGGAGTCCCTCTTGCCCTCCTAGAATTTCTGACCTACCAGCTGAAGGACATCCGCCTTTCCACTGTGGAAAGGTCCTTCATTGAGGATCACTTCCTTTTGGCCACAGTAGAGCTGATGAATAAAAGGAAAATCTCCACAGATGGTCGGGGCGTCATAAAGCAAGGCTTTGTCCTTGGGACCTCCGGACTGGTTTCTGAGTTGTTCTTTGGCGAAGGCTTCCAGGACAAGGAAACCGCCCGGGGCGAGTGCCTTGTATACTTTTTCATGAAATTCCTTGCGAACCCCCTCCGGCAGATGCACATAGATCAATGCAATGGCATCGTATTTTTTACCGGGCTCAAAGTCCTGGATCCTCATGGTTTGGTAATGGATGGTTAATTTTCTTTCGGCTGCCCGCTTCAGGGCTTTCTCCCTGGCTTCCTCACTGAAATCAAAGGCGTCCACCTTCCATCCCTTTGAGGCTGCATATAGCGCATTTCTACCCTCCCCTTCTGCAGGAAGCAATAGGCTCCCCGCCTTATGGGTATCAATAAATTGCTTAAAAAACTCATTGGGTTTGCTCCCGTAAACCGTAGGGTTTTCCCTATACCGCTGATTCCATAAATCTTTTTCCTTTTCCATTGGGCAAAATTGGCGTTTTTGTGATTTCATTTTGGTGATAAAAAGCACCAAAATGGATCAAAAGTACACAAAATCAATGCCTTCGCAGGGGGATTTTGACAATGGCCACCCGGCCATTATCGCCATTCACCCCAATCCCGTCCCCTGCTGCGCCTGAAATTTTTTATATTTGCATTGCAAAAAAACGCCTGAATATCAAAGCATTTCAAAAAAAAATTGGCGCATTTTCCCCCAAATTGTACTGGCGGGAAATCCTGGCGGCACTGATGATTCTGCTGGCCTTTTACTTCTTCCATAGTGAACGCAGGGAACTGGTTTCCATCATTCCAAACCTGGAAAACGCAGACCCCTACTGGCTACTGGCAGGCGTGAGTGTGTCCCTATTTTATGTCCTGCTCCAAAGCGGAATCTACGTAAGCAGCTTTTCCTCCATCAACCTGAGGTTAAAATGGCTGGATGCTATTGAGCTTTTCCTGAAAAGGAACTTGCTGAGCATATTTCTGCCGGCCGGAGGTGTAAGCGCCCTGGCCTATACCCCTTCACAGTTACGAAAAAGGGATTTCAATAAAACCCAGATCCACCAGGCAAGTGGCCTCTACGGCTTTGCCAGCCTGTTCACGGTATTCCTGGTAGGTTTTCCGGTAATCATCCTCTTTGCCCTTTCCACTAACCGGCACCTGAAGAGTGCGTGGCTGGGGTTGATCCTGGTAATTGCCATACTGGCCGCCATAATCTGGGTAGCCAGGTCCATGAAGGCCAAGGGCAGCATGTACCGGTATGTCACCCACCGGATTCCCTCTTTTGCCCCCTATATTGACGAATTATTTGCCGCCAATGTCAATACACGGAGGTATACGGGTGCCATCTCCTTTTCTACCGGGGTAGAACTCAGCGGGATGTTTCACCTTTATATTGCCATGCTGGCACTCGGACTGCATGCCTCCTTCATGATTGCAGCCATTGCGTATATGGTATCAGTCATCCTGATGGTATCCTCCCCCTTTCTCAAAGGACTGGGTGCGGTAGAAATTTCAATAGTATACATCCTGGAGATGTACGGGTATTCCACCCTGGGAGCCATATCCATCACCGTCCTTTACCGGATTTTTGAGTTCTGGCTTCCCATGGTTTTTGGCATTCTTGCCTTTGCCTGGAGGGGAAGGAATCTCTTTGTCAGAATCGCCCCCGCCCTCCTGATCTTCATGCTGGGGATTATCAACATCATTTCAGTGGTGACCCCTCCCTTAAGAATCCGGCTCAGGCTGATCCGGGAATTCCTTCCACTGGGGGCAATCAATGCTTCCAACATACTGGTGCTATTTATAGGATTGGCCCTTCTGATTACCTCGGCATTCATGTTCAAGGGACTCAAAAATGCCTGGAGGCTGGCATTGCTGCTGTCAATACTGTCTCTGCTGGGGAACCTCACCAAGGCCCTCGATTATGAGGAGGCAGGTTTTGCCTTTTTCATCATTATATTATTATTTCTCAGCAGAAAGCAATATACCATCCGAAGCAGCCTCAAATGGATCAGGCTGGGGTTCCTCTCGGTGGGGATCGTTTTTCTGTCTGTGATGATTTTTGGATACGTGGGTTTTTATTTCATTGATGTCAAGCATTTTGGTATTGATTTCACCTGGAAACAGTCCCTGCTGTATACGATGAAAGCCTTCCTGTTGGGAGGCGATGACAACCTGAAACCTCTCACCAATTTTGGACGGGAGTTCATATTTCTGATTCACTTGCTCGGATTTTTGTCCTGGGGGTTCCTGTTGTTCACGCTCATCAAGCCCTTTCTCAGCGTGGAAACCTCCAGCGATACTTCCCGGGAAAGAGCCAAATTCCTGCTTTCCGAGTTTGGCAATTCCTCAGTGGACCACTTTAAAGTTTCCAGCGACAAACTTTATTTTTTCTCAGACATCCATGACGCCTTCATCGCCTACCGGATTGCCAACGGCTTCGCCATAGTCCTGGAGGAACCTGTCTGCGCCGAGGATCATAAAAAAGAGGTCCTGGAAGAATTTTACCGGCAGTGCAATAAAATGGGCCTGAGGGCTGCGTTCTACCGGGTTGATGAAAACAGCATTCTTTGGTTCAACCAACTTCGAAAACAAAAGATGATTATTGGCCAGGAGGCCATCCTGGATGTGGAGAATTTCACCATGGAAGGCAAGGACAAAAAGTCGCTCCGCAATGCCATGAACAGTCTCGAAAAAAAGGGATTTTCTTCGGCCATCCACAAGGCTCCTCTGCCGGAAGAATTGATGCCTCGGCTCAGGCAGGTGTCAGACGAATGGCTGGAAGCATTTAACAAGGAGGAACTGGTATTCTCGCAAGGGATGTTCGACCCTAGGGAGATCATCCACCAGGATGTCATTACCGTCAGCGATCCCGAGGGGAAGATTGTGGCTTTTCTCAACATCATACCGGATTATTCCCCTTCGGAATGTACCTATGACCTGATTCGCAAGACCCAGGAGGCCCCGGGTGGATGTATGGATGCCCTGATCATCAAGATGATTGAATATGCCAGGCAAAACAATTACAAGTACATGAACCTGGGCCTGGTGCCCATGACCGGGATCACCGATCCACAGAGTCCTGCCGAACAGATCATTAAATTTGCAGGAGAAAAATTCAGGAGGTTTAAGCATTATCACGGACTGAGAGATTTTAAGGAAAAATACGCCACTATTTGGGCGGACAAATTCCTGGTCTATGAGTCGGACTATGACCTGCTTCAACTGCCTGCTGCCTTAAATAAAGTAATGCAACCTTAAAGAATCCATTTAATACCCATGCTCAAAGTCTTCTCCCTACTACTTTGTTATTCGGTCGGTCTAACCGTGCACACAGCTGCCCAGGATTTGCCCATCACCTCCTGGAACCAATCCACCCGGGACAAGCCCCTGGTTTTATACCTATCCGGTGACGGAGGGATCAACCGGTTCAGCACCGACCTTTGTGAAAATATCCATGATAACGGGTTTGAAGTCTATGCCCTGAATTCCCGGAATTACTTTTATTCCCGAAAAACCCCGGATGAGACT